>JBAVGP010000043.1:0-7785 GCA_049684955.1 Erysipelotrichaceae bacterium | reverse complement strand
GATATTCCCCATAGCCTTTTCCGATGACATTGCCTTTGAGGTCAAGGACCATCGCCTTGGATCCTGTTGTCCCGACGTCAACACCGATTAGATATTTTTTCATTTGTGTTTCTCCCGATGTCTGATTTCCTCCTGGAAGATCAGCATCAGCTTGCCTTTCTATTTGCGTTATACCGCAAAATTGTAAATGACACAAGATGACTCTCTACGTAACATATCACGATTCAAATCCCGTTTCAATATCCGACATCCATTCCATGTTAAGCCAGTCCGATGGCATCCCCGGCCGGAATATCGAGTGCGTATCACCGTAAAGGTTGTTGCGGCGATAGAGCCTGCGTTGGATGATTCCAGGTCGGATGGATTGTCCAATGAAATCAAACCTCTTTCGTTGAAGATCCATTGATTCCATCAAAAGCGAAGACAAACCAAGCAACGGAAGGTTTTTAGGCAGTCATTCCGCATCATTCTGCCTTCTTCGATTATTTTCTCTTTTCATTCCTCCTTTTATGGGGTGACTCTGAAAACCCTTAAGGTCAACCTGATCTAGGTTGTGTGTTCCCTTGTTTATCGTTGAGGGAAGGATCGAGTCTCCGATGATAAGTGATCCAACTGCATCACTTTTTTAACTATTGAGAGTCTATTTCTGACCGGCAGCCGCATTCATGAAGCGACGCTGATAGGTCACGACCTGATTGGTAGAGGTGAACTGGGCCAGGTAATTCGGTTCGGCGGTGATGACGACTTTGCCGACCATGTCCTTGAATTCTTCTTCCGTCAGCAGACGGTCGAGATCCGGATAGTTGTTGGGGCCTTCCATACTGCAGACGATGAGCCGGGTATCCGGCAGATTGCATTGTTTGAGGACTCTCAGGTTATGCCGTACGCTGTCCAACCCATCCGCGCCTTCACATTCGAACTGACGGTATTTGATCAGGTTTTCCGCATAGTCTTTGACGGACAACAGATCGGTTTCCTTCATCGACATCGGGTAATGGTCGTTCTTCACCAGGTATTCCCGCAATTGGACCAGATAGTTCGTATTCTTGCTGGCTTCGTAGGAACCCAGGAAAGCTTGGATGTTGTTGCTTTGGATGAGGCGGTGACGGACGAAGCTGTTGATGAAATACGGTTTCGCCTGAAGTGCCAACGCCGTCTGATACGGTTCAAACATCAATGTGAAGTTGATGCGGAAACCTTCCTGCTGAAGACGTAACGCGACATTGTGCCCGCGCAGGAAATCTTCGGTCTTGCCCTGGTTATAACGGGTCGCGAAAGTCTTGTCGCCGACCAGCAGTTGGTTGATCGTTTCGAAGTTCATCGGTCCGGTATGCGGGACTTTGATGACGACGCGGTATTCGGAAAGCATGTCCCGGAAGTGTTTCGCTTCTTCAAGCAGTTCCTCGATCGGTGCGTAGGGATTGTTGAGTTCGACGCTGATATCGCAGCCCGGGCCCAAGATCCGTCCGATTTCCATCATGACTTCGTCACGCGTCTTGAACTTCCCGTCGACGTTCGCTTTGGGATTGTTGATGAAGAGGTCGTAGATGATACCCGGATTGCAGGTCAGATTCCCGATCAAGTCTTTGATCGGTTCGATTTCATACGGATTCGCGCTGTCGGCCGAGAAGATGACGTTGGTCGGACGTTTCAGACCGTTTTCTCCGTAACTGATATCGCGGACGAGATCGATCACCAGTTTGCTGTTTTCCTCGAGCGTGAATTCGATCCTGAAACCGGCCGGTGTGATGCCTTTGCGGACATCGAAGGTCTTGATGACATCGATGAAACGGTCGCTGACATCGACGGATTCGACGGTTTCGGATAAGAACAGATAGGTATCGATGTCGATTTCTTTGGTAAGGACGCGTTCGATGTAGGATTCTTTTCCGGCGGCCTTCTTGACGCTGCTGTTGATGACACTTCCGAGGTTGAATTTGAGATCGTTGAGCATGATTTTCTCCTTTATTTTTTTAGAATGGCTGTGATGCTATCCGCAATCTTTTCTGAGTCCAATCCATGCGCCTTCAGTATTTCGCGGTAAGGTCCGACTTTTTTCGAACCTTCCTCAACACCCAGGATATGCTGACGACCCTTGAATTCCTTATCCGCCAACAATTCGGCGATATACCCGCCGAATCCGGCTGTCTTGGAATGTTCTTCGATCGTCACGATATGTTCGTAATCACGCACTCTGCGGATCAGCGCTTTCGCGTCGATCGGCCGTACGGTCAGAAACGATTCGACCGATGCGAAGATCCCCTGCGTCAACAGGATATCGGTCGCGTCGAGGACTTCGTTGATCATCGTCCCGTAGGTCAGGATGAGGACATCCTTGCCTTTCCGTAAGGTCCGCGACTTTCCTATGCCATATTTTTCATTTGGAACATGCGGGATATCGCGCAGTTCATGGCGCGGCATCCGCAGATAGACCGGTCCGTCGTGTTCGACCGCCATACGTAATGACTGTTCGATTTCATTACCGTCACCCGGTGCCAGGATGACCATATTGGGGATCGTCCGCATCAGGGAGATATCTTCGATCGCCTCATGCGATGATCCCAAGGTGCTGTAAGCCAATCCGCCGCCGGATCCGATCAGCGTGACATTGCGGTGAGTGTACCCGATGTCGTTGCGGATGGCTTCATAGGCCCGCATCGTAAGGAAAGGCGTGATCGCGGCCAATACCGGTTTGAATCCTGTCTCCGCAAGTCCGGCGCAGATGCCGATCGCGGTTTGTTCGGAAATCCCGACTTCCACATATCGATCGGGATAGTGTTTGATGAAGGTCGCCATGCCGGCACCTTTCGCGGAATCACAGGATATGGCGAGAACCAAGGGATTCTCCGCACCGATCTTGTCGAAAGCGGCTTCGAATATTTTACGTGGATCGCTCATCATAAGGTGAACACCTCCTCGTCGAGTTTCTTGACATCTTCGCGTGCGATCGCGATTTCTTTGGGGTCTTTGGGATTCCAGTGATGATAGTCGACATTGTTTTCCGCAAACGATAATCCTTTTCCTTTGATTGTGTTTGCGATGATCAGACTCGGTTTATCCTTCTCGAGCGGTACCGCGTATAAAGCTTCATACAGTTCTTCGATATTGTTTCCGTCCACCGTCTTGACCGCCCAGCCGAAGGCTTCATAGCGCTCTTTCAGAGGTTCGAGACTCTGAATCTGTTCGGTGGTCCCGTTGATCTGCAGATGGTTGCGGTCGACGATCGCGATGATATTGTCGAGTTTGTGATGCGAAGCGAAGGAGGCGCTTTCCCAAACGGAACCTTCCCCATGTTCGCCGTCGCCCATCAAAACGAAGACGCGGTTGATTTTCTTCCTCAGTTTCATCGCCGTCGCGACACCGCATGCCAAGGGCAAGCCGTGTCCAAGCGACCCGGTGCTGAAGTCGACACCGCGGAATTTCCCTTCATCGGGATGGCCGGGGACTTTCGTGTCGAGGCGGTTGTACGTCTTCATCACGCTTTCATCTTCGAATCCCCGTTCGATCAATGCGGCATATAAGGCCAGGCATTTATGCCCGGCGCTCAGGATGAAATAATCACGGTCGGGGCTCTTGGGATCTTTCGCATCGACGTTCATCGCGCCGTTGTAAAGGACTGCCAGGATGTCCGCGCAAGAGAGCGACGGACCGGCATGCCCGTCGCCGTAATCAAGCACGGTCGTAATCACGCGGCTGCGGATCCGGTTCGCGCTGATTTTCATTTTCAGAATCGATTCACTTTTCATGGTCGGCTCCCGTCAGTTGGAGCGCTTCGATCTCCTTGATCTTATTGATTTTGCGCAGCGACGGACTCTCCTTGAATTCCAGCGACAGCCAGGTACGGACCATTTCGGTCGCGGTGGCGATGCCGATCACGAGTGCGCCTATACACATCACATTGATATCGTTGCTTAAGACGGAACGTTTGGTCGAATACAGATCATGGCAGACCGCAGCATAAATCCCGGAGACTTTATTGGCGGAAATGCACATTCCGATCCCCGTCCCGCAAATCAAGATCGCCCGGTCGGCTTCATGGTTCTTGAGTCCCGCGGTGACCAGTTGGGCGATGTCCGGATAATCCGCCTTTTCGTTTTGACCGACTCCGTAGTCGATGAATTCGACGCCTTCAAGCGAAAAACGCCGGATGATTTCTTTCTTCATATCATAAGCGAGTTCATCACAGCCAATTGCGATTTTCATGTTGGTCTCCTTTGGTTTGACTTGTTGTATGTTAATGTTATAACTTGTATATACCGATGATACCGTACTCCGGAAACAATGTCAACCCAGGAAGCGATGAAATTTGATAACGCTTACATTATTCGCAAGTTTTATCGCAAATCTCCGCATAAAAAAAGACCACCGAAGTGGTCAGGGTTGGATCCCGACACGCAGGAGAATCGCGTCGACATAACGTAGATGGTAAGTAAGCGAGAACGCTTCGTCCAGGTCGGACGGGGTCAGCAGATCTTTCATGGAAATTGACTTATTCAACAGTTCACGGAAGTCGGAACGCTGGGTCCAAGCTTCCATCGCGATCGGTTGGATCAGGTCATACGCCGCCTCGCGGGTGAGTCCTTTGCGTTCGATCAGCAGCGTCATCACGCGTTGGGAGAAGACGACGCCATGCGTCGCATCGATGTTTTCCAGCATCCTATCCTCAAACACGGTAAGGTTGCTTAAGATCTGATTCATGCGATGCAGCATATAGTCCAGCAGCATCGTCCCATCCGGCAGGATGATACGTTCCGCGCTGGAATGCGAAATGTCGCGTTCGTGCCACAGAGGAATGTCTTCATAAGCGGTCAACATGTATCCGCGAAGTACTCTGGCGCAGCCGGCGATGTTTTCGCTGGAAATCGGATTGCGCTTGTGCGGCATGGCCGATGATCCTTTTTGACCTGTCGCAAATCCTTCTTCGACTTCCCTTACTTCGGTGCGTTGCAGATGGCGCAGTTCGACGCCGATCTTCTCCAAAGTCGAACCGATCAGAGCGATCACACTCAGATAGTGCGCATGCCGATCTCTTTGAAGGGTTTGGGTGGAGATGTTGGCTGAATTGATTCCCAATTTTTTGCAGACATAGTCCTGTAAAGCCGGCGATGTGTTGGCGAAGGTCCCGACCGCACCGGAAATCTTGCCGGTTTCTACATCCTGGCATGCATCGTCGAATCGCTTCAGCTGACGGTTGAGTTCGTCATACCAAAGGGCGAATTTCAATCCGAAACAGGTGATGTCCGCGTGGACGCCGTGCGTTCTTCCGATGCAGGGTGTCTTGCGGTATTTGACCGCCATCTTTTTCAAGGTGGCCAGCAGATCGAGGATATCCTGACGCAGGATCGCGTCGACTTTCTTGAAAACAAGCGCCGTTGCCGTGTCGACCACATCGGTCGAAGTCATTCCGTAATGGATCCAGCGGCTTTCGTCGCCTAACGATTCGCTCACGGCGCGCGTGAACGCCACGACATCATGCTTCGTCTGCGCTTCGAGTTCGGTGATGCGTTTGACGTCGAACGCGGCATTATGATGGATCTTTTCCCATTCCTTCTCGCTGATCAGCCCGATGACGCGATAGTAGTCGACGACCGCCAATTCGACATCCAGCCAGGATTGGTAGCGTTGTTCTTCGTTCCAACATTTTCTCATCTGCGGTCTGGAATAACGTTCGATCATTTTGAATCTCCATGGATCTTTCCGATGTCGCTGCGATAGAAAAGCTGCGGGGCGCGGATCGCCGTAATTTCTTTATATACGTTTTCGCGCGCTTTTTCAAGGGTTGAACCGAAATTCATCACAAATAGGACGCGCCCGCCGGCACTGCGGACACTCCCGTCGTTGGAAGTGCCCATATGGTAGACGATCGCATCGACCTCTTCAATTCCTTCGATCAGATGACCTTTTTCATATTTGCCGGGATAACCTTCCGACGCCAACACGACGCCCAACGCAAAGCGCGGGTCGAATTCGAGCGACACTTGCTTGTGGTCCAACACATCGAGCACTACCTGGTCGAGCGGAGTCAATAAGCGGGGCAGGATGACTTCGGCTTCGGGATCACCGAAGCGGACATTGAATTCGATCGTCTTGACGCCATCTTGGGTCGCCATCAAGCCGCCATAAAGCATGCCGGTGAACGGATTGCCTTCAGCGACCATGGCTTTGGCGATCGGTTTCATGACCTTTTCCATCGCTTCATCGACGATTTCCCGGGAAATAAACGGTACGGGGGAATACGCCCCCATCCCGCCGGTATTGGGACCTTCGTCGTTATCGTAGGCGCGCTTATGGTCACGCGCGATTTCAAGCGGAAAGACATTCTCATGATCGACGAACGCCATCAGACTGAACTCTTCGCCGAAAAGGCATTCCTCGATCACCAGCGGACAACGCAGCGACTCATCGGGATAGATTTCATGCACCGCTTTGCGGGCTGTATCGTCATCCATCGAGACGGTCACGCCTTTGCCCGCCATCAATCCGTCGGCTTTGATGACGATCGGAGCCGGATGGGAAGCGAGATAGGTCAATGCTTCATCGAGTGAGTAGACAGTCTTATGTCGAGCAGTCGGGATATCATATTTATTCATGATGGATTTGGCGAACGACTTGCTGGATTCGAGTTGGGCGGCCGCCTGGGTCGGGCCGAACACTTTGATGCCTTCCTTCGCCAGCACATCGACGATCCCTTTGGAAAGCGGGGCTTCCGGACCGACGAAAACCAGATCGATCACGAGTTCTTTGACACATTCGATCAATAAAGGGAAATCAAAAGGGTCGATGGCGATCGTCGAAGCGACATCCTTCATCCCCGGGTTACCGGGCGCGACGTAGACTTGATCGACGGTCGGACTTTTCGCAAAACACGCAGCCAAGGCATGTTCGCGTCCGCCGGAACCGATGATCAGGATCTTGTTGCCCATCAGTGTTTGAAATGCCTTTCGCCGGTGAAGATCATGACGATATCATGGGCGTCGCAGACATCGATCGAGTCTTGGTCCTTGATCGATCCGCCCGGTTGGATGATACATTTGATGCCATAGCTGATCGCCAGTTCGACGGTATCGGACATCGGGAAGTATGCATCGGATGCCAATGTCGCACCGTTCGCTTTTTCACCGGCCTGTTTCAACGCGATCTCGGCGGCGCCGACCCGGTTCATCTGTCCTGCGCCGACTCCTAATGTCTGACCTTTCTTGACGATGACGATCGCGTTGGACTTCACATGTTTGACGACCTTCTCCCCGAACATCGCGTCTTCGAATTGGACTTTGGTCGGTTGGGCTTTCGTGACGGTTTTGCATAATGCCGGATTCGCGCTGATACGGTCGGTATCCTGAACCAACAAGCCTCCCGCGACCCGTACCGAAGTCTTGAGATACGGTTTCGCGGTTAATGCGGGCAAGGTCATGAGACGGATATTCTTTTTCTTGGATAAGATGTTGAACGCTTCTTCGGTGAATGCGGGAGCCAAAATGATTTCAAGGAACATCTCGGAAAGTTCGTGCGCGATCTTGGCGTCCACTTCCCCGTTGAACGCGACGATGCCGCCGAAGATGCTGGTGCTGTCGGCTTCGTAGGCTTTACGCCAGGCTGAATACAGGTCGGTATCGACACCGACTCCGCAGGGATTCATATGCTTCAAGGCGACGACGGTGGGATCCGTAAATTCCTTCAGGATCTGTAATGCCGCCGAGGCATCCTGGATATTATTGTAGGAAAGTTCTTTCCCATGCAGTTGCTCGCAATCCGCCAGCGAATATTCTTCCCTGAACGGAGTGGCAT
>JBAVGP010000042.1:0-2145 GCA_049684955.1 Erysipelotrichaceae bacterium | reverse complement strand
ATCTCCCCCGCATGCCCGTTCTTACCTGAAACGACTTGGCCGTTGACGACCAATCCGCCGCCGATGCCGGTGCTGTGGGTGATGTAATAAACGATCGGTTTGCCTTTGCCGGCCCCGACCAGTGCTTCGGCTAATCCGGCGACGTTGGCGTCGTTGTCGACGTAGGTCGGCAGTCCGAATTCACTCGAAAGCAAGTGGGCGATCGGATAGTGGGTGAATCCCGGCAGATTGGTCGACATCAGCATTTCGCCTCTGAGCGTATCGACCGGACCGGGCACGCCGACGCCGATGCCGCTGCATTCTTTCCAATCTTCGATGGAATGGATGCATGAAATCAGGTTTTCCATGACTTTTTCAGGTCCGTCCAATGCATAGGAAGGACGTTTGACCTCGGCTAATATGGTTCCGTCTTCCGTGACTTTCGCGACCCGGACGTTGGTTCCGCCCAGATCGATTCCGATGTATTTTTTCATAGTTACCCCTCCCGTTCCTTTTATTTGACTTCGACGATCTTCATCATGTTGGCGGTACCTTCACCGGTCGGGTAGCCCGCGGTGATGATGACGTAGTCGCCGACCATGAGGCCGTTGTCTTTCGCGATGATGCTGGCGAGTTCGTCGTCATTGGTCATTTCGTTCTGGACATCCGAGAATAAGGGGAACACGCCCCAGTTGATTTCCAGTTTGCGTTGGACGGTACGTGTGAACGTGACGGCGAAGATAGGTACGCTCGGTCTGAATTTCGAGATGCGCCGTGCAGTGCTGCCGCCTTGCGTGAAGGCGATGATCGCTTTGACGCGGTCAAGCTGCAAGGATGCGTCGGCGACCGAAATCCCGATCGCGTCCTGGACGGTCTTATGGCTGGAACGGATCGATAAGTCGAGGCGTTCCTTATAAGGGATGGTTTCTTCGATGGCGCGTGCGATGGTATCCATCGTCTGGACCGCTTCGATCGGATATTCGCCGGCCGCGGTTTCGCCCGAAAGCATGATGCAATCACTGCCGTCAAGCACGGCGTTGGCGACGTCGGAGGCTTCAGCGCGGGTAGGTCTTGGGTTCGCCATCATCGATTCCAGCATATGCGTGGCGGTGATGACCGGTTTCCCGAATTCGTTGGCTTTCTTAATGATGCCCTTCTGATAAATCGGCACCAATTGGGTGCTGACTTCAACCCCTAAGTCGCCGCGCGCTACCATGACGCCGTCGGCGACATGCAGGATGCTTTCAAGGTTGTCATAGCCTTCCTGGTTTTCGATCTTGGCGATGATCTGTGTTCTCTTTTTGCCTTCATCCAGCAGGATCGCACGGATCACTTTGACATCTTCTGCTCTCCGCACAAAGGATGCGGCGACGAAATCGATATCTTTCTTACATCCGAAACGGATGTCCGCTTCGTCTTTTTCCGATAAGAACGGCATCGATAAACGTACATTGGGTACGTTGACGCCCTTTCTTGTCTTGATGACGCCGGAATTCTCGACGCGGCATTTCAATACCCCGGCTTCGGGCATTTCGACGACCGTCAGACGCATTTTCCCGTCATCGATCAACAGATAATTCCCGACCTGGACATCGTCGAACAGTTCGGGGGTAGAGATATTGAAACGTTCGTTGTTGCCTAAGACGACTTCACGGACGACATTGACCATATCCCCTTTTTTGAATTGGAGAGCGCCGTTTTCCATATCGCCGCAGCGAATCTCGGGACCCTTGGTGTCAAGCATCACGCCGATGTTGAAGCCCATGCGGTCGTTGATTTCATGGACGCGGTCCATGCGTAAGCCGTGTTCTTCGTGGGAACCGTGCGAGAAATTGAGGCGGACGATATTCATCCCCGCCATCGCGAGTTTCTCGATCATTTCGGTGCTTTCGCTGACCGGTCCCAACGTACAGATAATCTTCGTTTTTCTGAATGTTTTTTGCATTTTTTCTCCTTTTAGACTAAGCGTTCGTGCAATTCCGTCAAGGATTTGCGCGATGCCTTGGGCATCGCCAACGCTTCATTGATATCGATGGATACGATCTTGTTTCCGATGAATCCGACACATTGCCCGCCGATGCCGTCCGCCAGCAATTCCACGGCCTTGTCGCCCATACGGGTGGCCAGGACACGGTCGAAAGCGGTCGGTGATCCGCCGCGCTGGAC
>JBAVGP010000041.1:0-6642 GCA_049684955.1 Erysipelotrichaceae bacterium | reverse complement strand
GAACTAGATTACCAAATTACAGGAAATAAGGAATCTTTTTCTCAAACACTACAGGGAATCCAACTTGCAACCGAAAGTGGTATGATAGTTAATGCAAATATGGTGCTAACCCGGCTTAATTTAAATGATCTCTATGATAACGCAAAGTTATTAGCAAAAAACGGCATTAAGAAGTTCACTGTCAATAAAGCAATCCCTCCTTCAAATTGTGGCGATTTTTCAGAGTATACATTATCGAGAGAAGATTTCAACAAAGTCCCTTTGATTATTAAACGTATCAAAGACGAGCTTGGAATCATGGTTGGGTCTGTAGAAGCATACCCACTATGCATGATTGAAGATATAGAATTACTAAAGGAAATTGGATTTGACAGGGTATGCCTTGCAGGCCAAACATTTTGCGTGATTTCTCCCTTAGGAAAGTTGCGGGGTTGTATCGCGATGGAAAACTCTGTTGATGGTCATCTTGAAACTGCATGGGCAGCTCTAAAACCAAAAACATTAATTCCAAAGGAATGCTCAGGATGCACTTTGTTGCCGGTCTGTAAGGGTGGATGTGAGGCTGTTAGGAGAATTCAATGTGAGGATTTTAAAAGTGTTGATCCATATGCCACTCATGAAAATAAACAACTTAATGCGAAACTGATACATCCCTCTAATAAAACTGACATTCAATCATTGAAAGCAGAAAATTATCGGTTTTTAGTTAAAGTCCGATTTCGCGAAGAAGTATTCGGTGGAGTGCTTTTTAGAGGAAATCGTAGTTTTGAATTTCTAGATAAAAGAGGGTATGCATTTTGTCTTGAGTATTTCCATCAAATTTTTACATTTGATAACATCATGCAATATTGTGAATGTACAACTGACGAAGCATATTTATTTTTGACGAGACTTCTAAGTAAAAAGTTAATATATGTGGTTGAATAAGCACAAACTAGAATACTGCGAAAATTTCGATATAGTTTGTCTTAACTGCCGAGAATATAGAAGACCCTGAATCAATGTATCAAATGTTACACCCAGGGAAAAACAATTGTACTTTATAATCCACAAGTATTTTCCCGAGAACTGGAACAATCCACTTAGAACATTTATGGATGTTTTTTGATAAAGAGACTCCTTCTTGTAAAACCCCTTGTTTTCCCCTTGTTACATGTTTTCATTTGTTGGAATTCAATGATTTTCTATATCAAAAAAGCAGTATAAATAGCATATATTGGCATGGCATAGCATACATTCTGCTGCTTAGACACGCCATCCGAGAGGCCTGTCACGCGCACCAAAAGATAAACCATGCAGGTTCATTACTTGCGAAAACTCCTGAAAATTGGGGTTTTTTTATTTGAGATGCATGGAATCCAAGTGAAATTCGATGACTCTCCCAAATGATGTTAGGCTGAAGATGAAAGTGCCTTTCGTGTTTTGGCTTAAAATTTTCGGTGAAGGCATTATGGAAGAAAACCTTATGGATTCAAATTACTCAACATTCTTATCTTGATCGAAACCTTCGGACAACATAAAGAAGAAGTCACAACATGCGTCGTGACTTCATTTCTTATTTTGATAATGCTTCCTCAAGCGCAACTTTGATTTCCGAGAAGGATAAACCTTTTTCGATACAGAAGTCTTTTACGGTCTGGTTTGTATAGGATACTTTCGCTTTGACGATCGTTTCGAATTCGGTCTTTGTCATACCGGCATCAATCACTTCCTGGATCGAAGTCGGACCCTTTACTGCGAAGTCGACTGTCGTTTCTTCTTCAGTGAAACTCACTTTTGAAGGATCCAATGGGACAACTTCCAGCGTGTGTGAATTGAGATATGCTTTCTGGTCCTCACTCAGCGTCGAAGTGTGGTCCAATATGGATGTAACTGCGTCTGCTGGAAGATACACATCCACGAGACTGTAGGGCAAATCATTGTAGAGCGCCACGAACGCCTGCAGTGCCTCGGTCCCGATCTCAAACTCCGTCGGTTCGTAGATGGATCCTAGATTTTTGGCTTTGAATGTCGTCGGGTCGAAGGTGTCCGATATGCTGAAAGCTTCATAGATGACATCGATCGGAATATTGAAGAATTTCGATATTTCTGAGACACTGTATGACCCTGAGATAGATTGGGGATCATAGGGATTCAATTCATCGTCTTGATAGCGGGTAGGTTGACGATCTGCGCCGGTATCCCAGTAACCGGCAACCATGCTGGCTCCGATGCCGGTTATCAGAACGGCAGGAATGATCAACATAAGCAATTTTGAGTTGAGTACCATGGTTCCTCCTTATTTCGTTCTGAATTCGACGGTATTCTTGACGGGGCAAGATTGTTCCGAAGTACACTTCAGACAACTGATGCACTGATGATCAGATATCGTCTCCTTATTGGAAATCGATATGTTCATCGGACACTCGCGATCACACTTCTTACAATCGATGCATGTCGACGAAGTGCGTTTGATTTTGAAAATTCTGAACTTATTGGTTAATCCGAGGACGGCTCCGTAAGGACATGCATATTTACACCATGGACGCTCGATGAACAATGAACCGACAATCGTCAAACCCAAAATGATCAAAGCGGTGATAGCCACTTCGCCGGTGAAGAAGTTGAATAGGGCGAAGTAAGGATCGACATTCTTGAAGACTAGGGTGCCGGATCTGGCGGTGACATAGATTACCCAAACCAGTACGAGGTAACGGATATAGCGCAGGTATTTGTCCGTTTTTGGATTTACGAAATGGTTGTATTTCTTTTTGAAGATTTTTCTTCCGATCGCTCCGGTCCACTCCTGAAGACTTCCCAGCGGACAGACCCAACCGCAGATCACCGGTCCGAACAAGATGGCCAACACGAGGCTGAGACTTAAAATAATGACGGAAGATGCTTGGATATTCTTTACATAATCACCGATCGTCGCGAGATTGTAGAGTGTCTCGACGCCTCCGAAGGGACAAATGGCATGCAGCGAGAGGGCAGGGATGTAAGGCAACCCGTTTCCAAGCTCCTCCAATCCGTTATTCACCGCAACGATACCGATGAAAGCAAAGAACGCAATCTGGCTGATTTTCCGATAAGGTATTTTCTTTTTCATAGTTTCCCCTTTTACAAACCAATAGTAATCAAAATCTGTGTTTTTTCTGTCACATTTCTAGCTCGATTTATTAACAATATAGAAAAAAGAGGATTCCGCGGTGGAATCCTCTTCTGCAAAGAAGGAAACGTTATGTCAGTTGTTGCCGAAACGGTAGGTTCCTGTTCCGCTTCCACCGGTTCCTGAGCCGTCCGGCTGTCCGCTCGTGTCAGATCCTGTACCGGAATCAGTCGGTTGTCCACTCTCGGTAATCCCGGAATCTGAATCGGAAGTAATTCCGGTTTGTGTCTGAGTACCTTGTTGGGTACCCGAACCGTTGCCTGAGTCCGTTCCTTGTTGTGTTCCGTTGCCGGATCCGTTTTCTGTTCCGCTTCCACCGTTACCTGGATCAACAGGGGCATTTATACGGGTGCGGACTTCACTTTGAATTTTAAGCATGTCCGCTAAATTCGCGTTTTGAAGTCTTGTGCGCAGTTCGATCGTACTGATCCCGGCATCGTCCATTTTCTTCAACACAGTTTCGATCCGTAAACGAATTTTCGTTTCGGAAACCAATGTAATCTGAGCGCGTTGCTGAATAGCCGCTCGGTTGGCATCATTGGCGAAGAATTCTTTGACGCTGAGCATTGCGCCATTCTGGTTTTGAATCGATCCGTTGATGATATAGAGTCCGACAGGAACGTCTTTATCGCGAGCCTGCTGACGCTCCTGCAAGGTCGCTTTGATTTGGACCAGGTCGACGCATTGCAGCGGATCACTTAAGTGAATACGATCTCTGAGTTTTGTCTGCAACGTGTCGCCTAATTCAGCCTTGGTACCGCTCATCAATACCGTACTTACGACGACGTAATCGTCTTCCAGATCTGCCGTGTCGATGAACCCGGCTTTGATCGCCAATGCGACAATCGATTCGACGGCGACTTCGGCAGATTCATGCAACAAGGCACTTGTGTCGATGCTTTGAGCATCTGCATTCAGAGCTTCGATCTTTATGACGATTCCAGCATTATTGACGGATAACTCGAAACTTGGATTGATGTCGACCGAAATGATGGCGGCGACAACGTTGGTTTTATCTTTATTGAAGTAGCTGAAGGGATTGGAGACGATAATCGCTACGGCCAGCACAACAGCTAAGCCGATAAACCAAAGGTTTCTCTTTTTCATGGCGGGTTCCTTCGGGGCTTTTGCCCAGTTGGGTCTTAAGCCGTCTTTATCCGCGTGCTGATAAAGCTGAGCCAGCATGGCGTCTTCATCGAATGCGTTTTTCTGAATATTTTTTTTAAACTGGTTCATGGTTCGCTTAAGTCCTTTCACTTATCTAGAGTTCAAACCGGAGAGTTTCGACGAAATTATTTTTGGAATTTCTTTTTCAGAATATCCAATGATCGATAGATTTTGCTTTTGACTGTCGTCTCCGGAAGATGATATTGTTTCGCGATTTCATTATAGTTCAAGTCAAACCTGAAACGTGCGACCAACAGATTCCTCTCTAGGTCAGGTAATCGGTTGATTTCGATCCATAGTTCATCCGCAACGGTCTTGTCCAATACATCCAACTCAAGTTCGTAATTGTCCGGGATCGATTCGAAGAGATCGATTTCATCGTCGATGATGGTGACGGGACGCTGAACTTTATCTTTATAGTATCTCGACAGTTCGTTGTTTGCCATTTTGACAATATAGGCTTGCGGATTCTCGATTGTTTCCGTGCATTGCTGCATATGCCGGTAGAGCGAATAATAGAGGTCTTGAACGATGTCCTGGGCGTCTTGGAGGCACTGCACTCGAAAGAACACATGCTTGCTGACATGTGTATAGGTTGCCCGATAGATGTTTTCGAAGTCCGCCTCGGTATATTTCATAGTTTCAGTATAACCACACATTCACCTCCGGTAAATCGGGAACTTTATTTCGTCATTAATATCGGACACGGACAATTGTTTACCTGAGATCATCGAATGAATCATCCCTTATCATATTAGAGTCTAAGACCAGGTTTTCCGACGAAAGCAAATTTTGAAAGTAATGATGTAATGATTGATGGCTACGTATAAATTGAATGCAATTGTGAGTTGGGGACATTACTTGAATTTCTTCGCTGAATGTGCTATTTTGTATGCGAGGTGGAATATGGCAAGAAAAGCTCGTAAAGAAGACAACTGTACGCTTCTGTCAATCACACAAAAGTCAGATGTGCAACTGTTCCGCGATGATATTGATCGCGAGCGGATGCTGACGATTTTGAAACAAGCCCAAGATAAATTCGGTTATGTTTGCTATGCTTACTGCCTTTTGGATGATCATGTTTTCCGATTGATCATCGATACGAAAGGAAGGAATATTTCAACGATCATGCAGTCGATCTTCATAGCCTATAGTTACTACCGTAACATTGAAGGGAAGCTCTTCGCCGGGCGTTTCTTCAGTAAATCATTGCATAGCGCAATGGAGCTCTCCGCTGAAATCGACGCGATCCATAAAAAATCGGACAGCCAATTCAACAGTTTTTGTTTTCATTGCCAAGATGCAAAACGTCCTTCACAGTTTAAAGTCGAACTGGATCCTCAAAACATCAAGATTGCCGAGATGGATTCGATCCTGTCGTATGATGAAGCGAAATCCAAGCTGGATGCCTGGATGAAAATAAAGGGCTGCGACCCATTGTCTGTCAAAAAGGATAAAAATCTCCGTAATCAATGTATTCTTGAATTCAGAAGGACGAGCAACGCTTCACTCAAAACATTGGGGCAGCTTTTCATGATTAGTGAGTCCTCGGTCTCAAAGATCTTGAAAAATTGTGAGCATCCTGTTTGAAATTCAAGAAGTGTCCCTGTATGATGGTGTCAGTAAGGAGGGAACTATGGAACTAAATTTCGGATTTTCACTTAAAGAAACATCGGAGATCCCACAACCTTCGATGGATAAGGTCTATGATATTCTGATTATCGGAGGGGGACCGGCAGGTTACAACGCAGCACTTTACGGAGCCCGTAAAGGTCGGCAAGTCGCATTGATCGCAAAGAAAGCCGGCGGACAATTACTCAATACGAACTACGTAGAAAATTATCTTGGCATCGAGGGAGTTTCCGGTGAGGAACTGTCGGATCGATTCCGCCATCATATCGCTGAACTGAATGTCCCTATCCTTGAAGACGCGGATGTCATTCAGATCGAGAAAAAAGAAAATCTATTCATCGTCACGTTGAGCGACGGGAATGTATTCACATCGAAGACACTGATCACGACCTTGGGATCGACACCCAGGAAACTTGACATCAAAGGCGAAAAAGAATTCTCAAATCGCGGCGTTGCCTACTGTGCAATCTGCGATGAGCCTCTCTATAAAGGGAAGGACGTCTTGCTTGCCGGCGGCGGTAACTCCGCGGTAGAAGCGGCTATCGATGTCGCCATGGTCGCCAAGAGCGTCACATTGATCCATCGAAGCCAACTTCGCGCCGATCAGGTCCTGGTCGACAGAATGTTAGCGAGTCCGAAAATCAGTGTCAATCTTGAAACACAGATTCTCGAGGTTATCGGAAGTAACGCCTTAA
>JBAVGP010000040.1:0-13189 GCA_049684955.1 Erysipelotrichaceae bacterium | reverse complement strand
GTTCACGATGTGGCCGAAGGATTCTTGATGCTTGGCGACGGTAATATGATGCTTTTTCGCGAGTGCGATGGCTTCATCCAACGATTGGACCTTGAAGAAGTCGACGCCGCAGGCATCTTTGATCGCGTCGACCATATGGATACGGCGATAGGGACCTTTGAGTTTAATGGTTTTGTCACCCCAGGGAACCGCGGTCAATCCTAAGGTTTCCTCGGCGACGGATTGGAAACAGTTCTCGACGGTTTCCATCATCCCCTGCATATCGGAATAGGCGATGTAGGCTTCGACCGTGGTGAATTCGGGATTATGGCGATTGCTCATGCCTTCGTTGCGGAAAAGCCGACCGATTTCATAAACACCTTCCATGCCGCCGACAATCAGACGCTTCAGGGGCAGTTCGGTGGCGATACGCAGATAGAAATCCATGTCCAGGGTATTGTGATGCGTCGTGAAAGGACGTGCCGCTGCACCTCCCAGAATCGGTTGTAGGACGGGTGTTTCGACTTCGATCAATCCGATGCCGTCGAAATAATGCTGGATCGCACGGATGATGCGCGGACGAAGCATCGCGATGCGGCGTGAGTTCTCGTTGACGATCAGGTCGACATAACGTCTGCGATAGCGTTCTTCCACATCGGCCAACCCGTGGAATTTGTCGGGCAGAGGACGCAGCGCCTTGGTCAGATGGGTGTATTTGGTCGCCTTGAGCGATAATTCGCCGTGGTTGGTGCGGAAGACGATTCCGTCGATCCCGACGATGTCCCCAAGGTCGGCGTTAAGGAACAAGTTATATTGATCATCGCCTAAGGTGTCTTTGCGCAGGTAGACCTGGATCTGTCCGTCACGGTCCATCACATGCATGAACCCCGCTTTCCCCATATCACGTTTGGTCATGATGCGTCCCGCGATGATGGCGGGGACATTCAGTTCGGCTAATTCCTCTTTGGTTTTCTCGCCGAATTGGTCAACGATGTCCTTACTGTGATAGGTCGGCTTAAAAGCGCTGCCGTACGGGTCGATTCCGATGGCTGCGAGATCTTCGGCTTTCTTGCGGCGGACAAGTTCCTGTTCGCTGAATTCGATTTCGTTCATATTACACATCTCTTTCTAAGAACGTCCACACGTCACTGACGAGCGCGTTCTCATAATCCTTCACTATTCTATCAAATTGTGCGTATTCCGTCATCTGTGAAATCAAGTTCTTGACGCTATGGCTGCGCGGAAGTCCGGTGAGATACCAGGCGAAATGACCGCGCATCTCTTTCATGGCGACTTTTTCGCCTTTCAGTTCGACCAAACGCAGACAATGTTTGCGGGCGGTTTCGAATTTGTGCGTCAAGCTGATGAGCCCGGTCGTTTCTCTTCCTTCGAGTCCGGCGACCAATTCTTCGATCAGCCAAGGATTCCCGAGGATGCCTCTTCCGACCATGATGGCGTCCACTTTTGTTATCTCAAGCATCTCTTTGGCGCTTTTCAGATCGATGATATCACCGTTTCCGATGACTGGGATGGACACCGCCGCTTTGACTTTGGCGATCTCCTCGAGATTCACTTTTCCTCCGTACATCGCGGCACGTGTGCGGCCATGCACGGCGATCGCGCTGACCCCCGCTGCTTCCAATAATTTCGCCAGCTGGGGTGCATCCAGATGCTGGTTGTCCCAGCCGATGCGGATTTTCACGGTGACCGGTTTCTTCACGGCTGCGACGATCGCTTTCACGATGTCCTGCGCACGCTGTGGATCTTTCATGAGCGATGCTCCGCCTGAGCCTTTGATGATCTTAGGGACAGGACAGCCCATATTGATATCGATGATATCGCAGTCGGTCTGGGTATCGAGATAGATCGCGGCTTGCACCATCGACTCGATGTCTTCCCCGAAAAGCTGGAGCGCGATCGGATGTTCACTCGGTTCGATCCGGCACATTTCCAACGTCTTTTTATTTTTATAGACGATCGCTTTGTCGCTGATCATCTCGCTGTAGACCAGCCCGGCGCCGAATTCCTTGGCGATCGTGCGAAAAGCGGGATTCGATATCCCGGCCAACGGCGCAATGACGATTTGATTGGCGATCGTTAGATCACGGATCTTCCAAGAGCTCATTGGGCGACAGCCTTCAATGCGGTCAATTCCGCTTCGTTGAAATGATAACTCGTATTACAAAAATGACAGGTGATTTCGCAGCCGTGGTCATTATCGATCATGGAGTCAAGTTCGTCCTGTTCGACGGTTTTCAGCGCGTCCGCCATGCGTTCTTTACTGCAGGTGCAAAGAAATCGCAACGGATGGCTTTCGAGGATCACGGTGTCGTCGAAAAGCTGCATCGCGATCTCTTCGGGGTTCATCCCTTCGTTGATCAAGGTGGAAACCGGACGTAATGAAGAAACCGCTTTTTCAGCCGACTCGATATCCGCTTCCGATGCTTCAGGCATCATCTGGATCATGATCGCTCCCGAGGCTTTTACTTCGCTGTCTTTGTCGACCAGCACACCCAAGGAAACGGCGGATGGCGTCTGCTCGCTGAGAGTGAAGTAATAAGCGAAATCTTCCGCGATTTCGCCTGTCTGCAGAGCGACGGTTCCGGTGAAGTCAGAACGCAGACTCATATCGCGGTTGACCCGCAGTGTCCCGTCATGCCCGACGGCGCGTCCGACATCGAGTTTTCCGGTTACAGGGTTGATGAAGTGGACTTCCGGATTCGCGACGAATCCACGGATGTCCCCTTTTCCGTTCGCATCGACCATAATGGTCCCCAGCGGTCCGCCACCGTTGATCTGGATCGTCACTTTTTCATCTTCGCCCTTTAAAAAGGCACCTAAAAGCGCGCCTGCGCTCATCGTCCGTCCGAGTGCCGCCGCGGCGGTCGGATAACATTGATGGCGGTTGGCGGCTTCACGTACAAGAATTGTCGTATCCGCGACGAATATCCGTATGGCGCCTTTACGCGCCAATGCTTTGATGATCTTATCCATTTTATCCTCCTTCAATGAGGCAAAACACCCCTTTGAAGGGGTGTTGCGATTAGAATTGAACTGGCTCCAGAACCGGCTTCTTCGTATGTTCGCTGACCGGTCGGCCTTGTACGATGTCTTCGATCTGTTCGCTGGTCAAGGTTTCGAATTCGATCAGCGCGTTGGCGATCTTGTCCATCAGTTCGCGGTTGTCGGTAATCAGCTTATGCGCCGCTTCGTAGGAGTTGTCGATGATACGACGGACTTCCTGGTCGATTTCGAATGCGACTTGGCCGGAATAGTTCGCCTGCGCCGCATAGTCGCGGCCGAGGAAGACGTTTCCGCCTCTGTGTTCGTATTGGATCGGACCCAGTTCGCTCATCCCGAATTGCATGACCATGTCGCGGGCGATTTGCGTCGCCTTTTCGATGTCGTTGGAGGCACCGGTCGTGATTTCGTTGAAGACGATCTGTTCCGCGACCCGTCCGCCAAGCAGGCCGGTGATGGTCGCCATGAGGTCGGATTTCGTATTCATGAACTTTTCTTCACGCGGTGTCATGAGGTTATAACCTCCGGCGGTTCCGCGCGGGATGATGGTGACTTTTTGGACCATGTCCGATTCTTTCAAGGTGAGTCCGATGATCGTATGTCCGGATTCATGATAGGCGACCAAGCGCTTCTCTTTTTCCGAATAGGTGCGTGATTTCTTGGCCGGTCCCATGATGACACGGTCGATGGCTTCATCCAGATGCGCCATGGTGATGAGTTCGGCTCCGTCACGGACCGCTAAGATCGCGGCTTCGTTCAGGACATTCTCCAAATCCGCTCCCGAAAATCCCGGGGTACGTTTCGCCAACGCATCCAGATCGAGGTCGTCCGCGAGTTTCTTATTGCGGGCATGGACGGCGAGGATGGCGCGGCGACCTTTCCGGTCGGGCAGGGAAACGGTGATCTGACGGTCGAAGCGACCCGGGCGCAGCAGCGCGGGGTCCAAGACGTCAGGACGGTTGGTGGCGGCGATGATGAGGACGCCGGCATTATCCGTGATCCCGTCCATCTCGACCAATAATTGGTTAAGGGTTTGTTCACGTTCATCGTGACCGCCGCCGACTCCGGTTCCGCGTTGGCGGCCGACGGCGTCGATTTCATCGATGAAGATGATGCAAGGCGCGGTTTGCTGGGCGCGTTTGAACATATCACGGACCCGGCTGGCTCCGACCCCGACGAACATTTCGACGAAATCCGAACCCGATATCGAATAGAACGGTACATCGGCTTCGCCGGCGACCGCTTTGGCTAACAAGGTTTTACCGGTACCCGGGGCACCGACCATCAAGACACCCTTCGGGATACGCGCACCCATGCGGGCGAACTTCTTGGGGTTCTTGAGATATTCGATCAATTCACTCATTTCTTCTTTTTCTTCATCGCATCCGGCGACATCGTCGAAACGGACTTTGATGTTGCCTTCCAGACGGGCTTTTGATTTCCCGAACTCGAACGCCTTGTTTTGACCGCCTCCGCCATTCATCCGCGTCAGCAGGAAGAAGGCGAATACGCCGAACAGGACGAAAGGAACCACGGAACCCAAAAAGTTCCATAGCGGATTGGAAGCATTCGCATCGACGACGGTATACGTCGCTTTGCTGTTATAGATGGCTTGGATCAACGAATCGGTTTGCGCTTCGGTTTTGGGCAGGCTCAGCGAGTAGGATGCCGCGACGCCCTTACTGTTATAGTAAGTTCCGGTTACATTGACGACGACAGTGCTGACCGTTACTTTCGCTTCGGTTATTTTGTCTTTTGCTAGCAGATCCAGATACGACGCATAGGTCAGCTTATCGACAGTCGGGCTCATATTGAGCGTCAGAAGACTGAAGATCGCTAACATTACGATCAAGTATGGGATGAAACTGATGATTCTGTTGTTACGCACAGATGATCACACTCCTTTGATGAGACGGCGACACTATTGATAACATTCGTCTTTCAATACTCCGACATAAGGCAGGTTACGATATTTCTCATTGAAATCCAATCCGAAGCCGACAACGAACTCGTTGGGGATCTCGAATCCGACGTAATCCGCGGAGATGTCGATGACACGACGCGAAGGTTTATCCAGTAGACTTACGATTTTGACAGAGGCGGCGCCTTTATTGAAGAGAAGCTTCGTCACTTCTTTCAATGTACGTCCGGTATCGATGATATCTTCGACCAACAGGATATGTTCGCCCTTGATGGAGCGGTTCAAATCCATGATGATTTTGACATCGCCGATCGATTCCGTGCCTTCATAACTCGATACCGCCATGAAATCGAACTCGATATTCATGTCGATGTATTTGATCAGGTTGACCAGGAAAGGGACAGATCCTTTCAGGATGGCTACACAGATCGGAACTTGCCCTTTGGAGCGATAATCATCCGTGATTTGCTTGCCGAGTTCGGCACAGCGTGTCTGGATCGCTTCTTCGCTGACCAGGACATTCTTAATATTGGTATGCATACGTTGGTTCCTCCTGCGTAATACTGTTATTTTACCACAAAGACCCTTGGAAGTGCACAGGTATGCGTCACATTGGCTCCGATTCCGGAAGCGAAAATAATTTCATCGGATTTATTCACGATGACCAGGATTTTTCTGCGCTGGTCCATTGGAATTTTACGGTCGACACACCAACGGAAGATGTTTTTGGTTCCGAACGACAGTTTGATCGCGTCCTTTGATTGAAGATTTCGCACCGTAAGCGGGAAATCATCCGGAAACAGCTCGATTCCTTCACGCAGCTCCCCTTTTTCCCTTATTTCGAATGTTCCATAATCGCGGTATTCGATCGATTCGAGGACTACATTGATATTCTCTGTCTTTTTGATGATTCTCAGTTTTCTATATTGGACGAGCAGTTTCTCACTTTGATTCAGATCGATCTCAAAGGTTTCTTCACTATGAACCTGCTTCAGGATTTCTTCAAGAAAAGTACTCGCGTAGCGTTGGCGTTTACTGTGCCGCAACAGCCAGCTGCGCAACAGCCTGCGATCATCCTCAAGTTCATCGGTTTTCAGTTCGCTTTGCATCGCCAACGATTCGATCTCTTCGTCATACTCTTTGATCGCATCGTTCATCTGCTTCATATCCTCAAGTAATTCGCGCTTCTCTCCTTCACTTTGGTTTTGCATCGCCAAGCGGATGCGGTTGCGCAGATAATCCGGTTTCGCGTTCGATTCGTCGATCCCGAACGGGATATCTTCGGCTTTGCATAGCTTGATCAATTCTTCTTTTTGCATATCCAGCAGAGGCCGGACGATCCGTAATCCAAGCATCATACCGTCCGGTCGGATCCCGTAATACCCGACGCTCTTGCGAGAACTAAGTTGCATCTCGTAGGTTTCCAATACATCATCGCGATGATGCGCCGTCATGATCCCTTCGCATTCGAAACGATGGGCCAGCTCAACGGCGCAGCGGTATCTGAAATCGCGCGCCCAGGCTTGGAAGTTCCCTTTTTCAGGATACACGCCATCCTCGATGCAATAATAGATTTCGTATTTCCGGCAATAGTCTTCCACGATCAGCTGATCCCGCATCGCTGTAGGTCGCGCATGGTAGTTCACATGCAATACAAAAGGACGGACCGATGCTTGACGGCAGTATTCCAACAGCGCCATCGAATCGGGTCCGCCTGATACCATGATCACCCAGGATTGGTTTTGATACGAAAGTAACGGGTTCAGTTTGCTCACCTCAAATTCAGTATATCGTTCAGGTGAAATCCGTCAAGTCCGCATGCGGATCAAAGAGACATTCCTTCACTTTCTCCCGGATGCGGTAGAACAGTTCCCCATCGGTTTCAAGATGCCCTTTTACCTCTATAATGCGCGATGTATTGATGAATTTACAGTCATTGAGGAAAAGGACCGATTCCTTGTTCATACCGTTCTGCTTGCCGATGCGCATCAGATGACGTTTTCCATTGGGGAGCAGCACTTCATCGTAGGCCTGCGCGAAAGTGGAAGGATTGGAGGTCATCGGAACGACGAAGGCCTTACTGTGGACGATCGACATGATGACGCCGAAGTGCTGGTAGCCGGCTTCGTTGCGGTAAGCACAACCGAAATCGATGAAACAGATATCTCCCGGATTCACTTTCACGAAAATCTGTTCGCAGGACAGCAGATTCGCGCGATCGAGAAAATTACTGTGGCTCAGCATATACTTGGCGGCGGTTGAAACACTTTGATCGGAAAGATAGGTCTTCAGATCGTCGAACAATGAAAAGATCGTCCTTGAAGCATCAGGCCGTGTCGACAAGATACTTGCATCGGATAGATAAGGAAGCAAAAGCGGGAGTCGTGAGCATTTCATAGGTCACCTCCCTCTTCTTTATGCACTTATTCTTAAATTTCCTGCACAAAAAGAAAACTACCCTTTTGGGTAGTCTTATCTGCGAATCAGGTGTAAGTTTTCCAACATGATGCCGGTGCCTTCGACGACGCAACGCAATGCGTTTTCGGCGACGTAGACCGGGATGTTCAGTTCGTTGGCCAACAATTGATCCATTCCGTGAAGCAGCGCGCCGCCTCCGGTCAGGACGATTCCGCGCGTGATGATATCGGCGGAGAGTTCGGGAGGTGTTTGTTCGAGTACGGTACGGCATGCGCGTACGATATCTTGAAGCGATTCACGCATCGCCAACTCCGTTTCGTCGGAATTGATCGTGATCGAATGCGGCAGTCCGGTGACCAGGTCACGTCCGGCGACATCGATGGTATCGCTGCGGGAACCTTTCCAGGCTGTCCCGATGCGTTTCTTGATTTCTTCCGCGGTACGATCACCGATCAGAAGTTTATAGGAATCTTTGACATATTTGATGATGTCGCGGTCCATACGGTCGCCGGCGACTTTCAAGGATGTACTGGTGACGATTTCACCTAAAGACAAGATCGCGACATCGGTGGTACCCCCGCCTATGTCCAAGACCATGTTTCCTGTCGGCTTCGAAATATCCAACCCGGCACCGATCGCGGCGACTTTGGGTTCTTCTTCGATATAGACTCTCTTCGCCCCGGCACGGTAGGCGGCATCACGGATCGCGTTGCGTTCGACCGATGTGATGTTCGAAGGGCAGCAAATCAAAATTTCGGGACGTGAGAACATGCCCTTCAATTTCAACTTACGGATAAAATGGTTCAACATGATTTCCGTGACTTCGAAGTCCGCGATGACCCCATCCTTTAAAGGACGGATCGCTAATACACGACCAGGCGTACGGCCCAACATTGCTTTGGCTTCCGTACCGACGGCCAGACATTTTTTTGTTTCAGCATCTAAAGCGACGACAGATGGTTCATCAAGAACGACCCCTTCGCCTTTGACATAAATCAGCATATTTGCTGTTCCTAAATCGATTCCTACTTGTTTTGAAAAGAACATGAATTCAACCTCCGTTCAATAGGCAAATCATATTATAGCACACTTCGTATTTTCTAGATGTGAAAGGCGTATGAATTAGTTCAGCGTGACCCGCAATGCCAACAGGAATTGGGCGACCAACGTCCCGATCGCCATCGCAAGAAGCAACATCAATATCTGTGCGGGGACGGTCTTGTTTTTACGCAGGAAGCGGCTGAAATCCAAGGCGGTCAAGGCATAGAGGCTGATCGCGAAACCGGCGAAATAGGCAGTGACTCGTATAAGCTGTTCAGACATCATAACCACCTCGCTTCGCTAAAACTATACCATAATTGCGTTGAAAAGGAAGCCGAAGCTTCCTTTTTGTTTAATGATGGCCGTGTGGAATGCCGATCAGCCAAAAGATTCAAGCACGACATTACCGAAGAGACGTATCTGCGTCACCCCGCCAAGTTGATAATAGTCATTGAAGCTTTTACCTTTATTGTAATTTTCGGAATCGACCGTATATCCCAGCCCGTCGCAATGATAACCGCCGGTATCCGTTTCTCTGCAGATCATGAAAATCGGTTTTTGCCCCCACCTGGAAACGCGGTTCAGATTGGTCGAATAGGTCCAAACCCAGACCATGGATACGACAATAAGCAACGTGATGACGAGGATGATCGTCTTGCGGGTATTGATTCTTTTTTTCATACTATCCCCCCTGTTGAATCCATTATAACATTCAACATGCTTCATTCATTGTTTATTTATAGCAGTAAAAAGGAAGCCGAAGCTTCCTATTGGGATACATTGATGCGGTTGATCGCTTTGCGAAGAGCGACTTCGGCGCGTTTGATATCGATGTCGGGATTATTGGATTGAAGCAGTGCTTCTGCTCTCTCTTTGGCGGCTTTGGCACGTTCGAGATCGATCTCGGCTTCGCTTTCGATGGCGTCGCTGAGGATCGTGGCTTCGTTGTCCTTGAAGAAAAACAAACCTCCCGCAATCGCGTATTCCGTACGCACGCCGTTTTCGACCGTCGTCATCATGGAGATTTCGATCATCGTCACGAGCGGCATATGGTTGGATAGGATCCCCATCTGACCTTGCGGAGTCACCAGATTGCAGATCTCAGTCTGGACTTTGCGCGGTTTTCCGTTGGGGGTGATCATGTTCAGCGTGAACATATCAAGTCAGACTTTCCGCTTTCGCTACGGCCTCTTCGATGGTTCCGACATACATGAATGCCTGTTCGGGCAGATGATCGTATTTCCCTTCCAGGATGGCTTTGAAGCTGCGGATGGTTTCTTCGCGTTTCACGTAGATTCCCGGGAAGCCGTTGAAGTTTTCCGCAACATGGAAAGCTTGGGACAGGAAATTACGGATTCTGCGTGCACGGTTGACGATGACTTTGTCTTCGTCGGATAATTCGTCCATCCCCAAGATCGCGATGATATCCTGGAGTTCTTTGTATCTCTGCAGGATCTGTTGGACATCGCGGGCGACTTTATAGTGTTCTTCTCCGACCAACAGCGGATCCAACATGCGGCTGCCTGACTCAAGCGGATCGACGGCGGGATAGATCCCGAGCGCCGCGATATTGCGGTCAAGGACCGTTTTCGCGTCGAGGTGGGAGAAAGCGGTGGCCGGTGCGGGGTCGGTCAAATCATCGGCCGGGACATAGATGGCCTGGACGGATGTGATCGAGCCGCGTTTGGTGGAAGTGATACGTTCCTGAAGCTGACCCATTTCGGTGGCCAGCGTCGGTTGATAACCGACCGCGGACGGGATTCGTCCGAGCAGTGCGGATACTTCGGAACCGGCTTGGGTGAAACGGAAAATATTGTCGATGAAGAGCAGGACGTCCTGGCCTTCGCGGTCGCGGTAATATTCGGCCATCGTAAGGCCGGTCAATCCGACCCGCATGCGGGCGCCCGGACTTTCGTTCATCTGTCCGTAGACCAACACGGTTTTGGGTAAGACGCCGGTGTTCTTCATTTCATAATAAAGGTCGTTGCCTTCGCGGGTACGTTCACCGACGCCTGCGACGACGGATAATCCGCCGTGTTCGATGGCGATGTTATGGATCAGTTCCTGCATGACGACGGTTTTTCCGACACCGGCTCCGCCGAACAGACCGATCTTGCCGCCTTTGACATACGGGCAGAGCAGATCGATGACTTTGATGCCGGTTTCCAGGATCTCGGAGGTCGTCTGTTGGTCTTCGAATTTGGGGGCTTCCCGATGGATCGGCATCCGTTCGATTTCAGGTCCCATGGGGGGCATTCCATCGATCGGTTCGCCTAAGACATTGAACATGCGCCCGAGGACTTCTTTCCCGACCGGAGCCATGATGCAGTTCCCTGTATCCACGGCAGGCATACCGCGGACAAGTCCGTCGGTGGAACCCATGGAAATACAGCGGACGACATCGTCCCCGATATGCTGCGCGACTTCTACGACCAGTTTCCGATCGGACATCTGGATGTCGATCGCGTTATGCAACATGGGCAATTCTCCCTCGTTGAAACGCACGTCGACGACAGGTCCGATAATCTGACTGATTTTTCCGATGTTTTGTGCCATCGTGTACCTCCTATAAAGCTTCCGCGCCCGATACGATCTCCGTGATTTCCTGAGTGATCGCAGCTTGGCGGCTCTGATTGTATTCCAGTAAGAGTTCTTCGATCAATTCTTCCGCATTGTCCGTCGCGTTGTCCATGGCCATACGTCGAGATGCCTGTTCGGCGGTTTTGGCTTCCTGCCATAACCCGAACAAGAGCGAGTGCATGTACATCGGAACCAACTGATGGATCAGCGTGACCGGATTGGGTTCGAAGATGGTCGCTTGGCCTAAGCCGTATTCCTTTTCGACTGTCTGCGGGATGATCGGCAACAAGGTGATGCTTGCGGGTGTGAAGGTCATGGAGTTCACGAATTTCGTGTACACCACGCGGATCCCGCCGATGACGCCGGCTTTGTATTGGTCCATGATCCAATCCCCCAACTTCGCCAGATCGCGGAACGTCAAGTTGTCGCTCTGCGGTAAAGCTTTCAGGATGGGATAGGGATGTTTCGCGAACCAGGCTTTTTCTTTGGTTCCGACGACGATCAACGGATCGCCCGGTTCCAGCAGTTCGCCCAGGTAATGCACGATGTTACTGTTATATCCGCCGCACAGCCCCATATCGGAGACGAAGACCACATTCACAGGCTTCGCGCTCTGTGCTTTGAGATACGGGATATCGTCGACTTCCGCGTTCCCGATCACTTCATGGATCGTTTTATGCAGGGTTGACGAATACAAGCGGTTGGCTTCCATCAGGTTCTTCTGTTTCTGAAGTTTGCTTGTTGCGATCAGTTCCATGGCGCCGGTGATTTTCTTGGTCGCCTTGACGGAACGGATACGTGATTTCAACGCTTGCTTACTGGCTGCCATGCTACTTCACGCTCATCTTCAAGAAACGCTGGGTGATTTCACTCATCGCAGTTTTGATGGATTCTTCCAATTCAGGAGTGATTTCCTTCTTCTTATTGAGTTCCTTGATGATTTTCGGATAATCGTGGTCGAAGTCGCTCAACAAAGCCGTTTCATAGTCACGGATATCTTCGACTTGGATATCTTTGATGAATTTGTACTTGGCGCTGAAGAGCACCAATACTTCGTGGGCCAAATCCAAGGGCAGGTACTGCCCCTGCTTCAGCAGTTCGGTAAGCCGTGCGCCATGATCGATGATCGACTTCGTATTCGCATCGAGGTCCGATCCGAACTGGGCGAAAGCCAACAGTTCGCGATATTGGGCCAATTCGAGTTTGAGCGAGGAAGCGACTTGTTTCATCGCTTTCGTCTGAGCGGCTGCTCCGACACGTGAAACCGACAAGCCGGAATCGACCGCGGGGCGGACGCCTGAATTGAAGAGTTCGGACTGCAGGAACAATTGTCCGTCCGTGATGGAAATGACATTGGTCGGGATATAAGCGGAAATGTCGCCGGCTTGCGTTTCGATGATTGGCAACGCGGTCAATGAACCGCCGCCGTTTTCATCGTTCAGTTTACAGGCACGTTCCAATAAACGGGAATGCAGATAGAAGACATCGCCCGGATAGGCTTCGCGCCCCGGCGGACGACGTAACAGTAAGCTCATGGCTCGGTATGCGACCGCGTGTTTCGACAGATCGTCATAGATGATGAGGACGTCTTTACCGGCATCCAGCCATTCTTCGCCGATCGCACAACCGGCATAAGGAGCGATATACTGCAAAGGAGCGGGTTCGCTCGCCGTCGAAGAGACGATGACGGTATACTTCATCGCGTCATGTTGGCGGAGTTTCTCGACGATTTGCGCGACGGTCGAAGCTTTTTGGCCGATGGCGACATAAATGCACAGGATATCCTGGTCTTTTTGATTGATGATGGTATCGATCGCGATCGCGGTTTTGCCGGTCTGGCGGTCGCCGATGATGAGTTCGCGCTGTCCGCGTCCGATCGGGATCATGGAGTCGATGATTTTCAAGCCGGTCTGCACCGGTTGATAAACGGTTCTGCGGGTCATGACGCCCGGAGCGACACGTTCGATCGGCCGTTTCTTGGTCGACTCGATCGCCGGTCCGCCATCGATGGCGATGCCGAGGGAATTGACGACACGTCCAAGCATACCGTCTCCGACAGGTACTTCGACGATGCGGCCGGTCCGTTTTACCGAATCGCCTTCTTTGATTTCACGTTCGCTGCCTAAAAGTACGCAACCGATATGGTCTTCCTCAAGGTTCAGCACCATGCCGAATACGTCGTTTTCGAATTCCAGCAATTCGCCGGCCATCGCATCGTTCAATCCATGC
>JBAVGP010000039.1:0-1957 GCA_049684955.1 Erysipelotrichaceae bacterium | reverse complement strand
CCCCGGACTTGGGGGCGCGGATCTCGTTCTCCATCTTCATGGCCTCGTGGATCAGCACGATGTCGTTTTCTTCCACCCGGTCCTGGGCGTGGAAATAGATCTTCTTGATGTAGCCGGGGATGAAGCTCCTGACCACGCCGGACTTGGAGGCGCTGACAGGCTTTTCCTTGTAGTAGAAGAGGCTGTCGATCTTGAGCAGGGAGGCCGAATAGAACTCCTCATCCACGTAGATGCCCATGGGATAGCCGGCCTCGTCGCGGACGAATTCCACCTGGTGCAGCTTGTTGTCGACGAAGAACGAGAGCACCTCATCGTCCTTGACCTCGCCGATCAGGATTTCGAGCTTGCTCTTGTCTATCTTGATCTCGGTCGGCGAATGGAAGGTGGCGCTGTTGGCGATCTCGGCCTCGACGACTTTCTTGTCCACGTGAAACTTGTACTTCATCATTCACCTCAATAAGAGCCGAAAAGGCGCTTCAGCAGCCCGGGCTGCTTCATCTTTTCCAGCTTGGCCTTGTAGTTTTTCTTGCGGTTGTCGATGTGAAAATCGGCGGCCAGCAGGGCCGCGGCGATGAGCGACTGCTCCTCGGTATTCTTCAGCAGGCTGAAGTCGAACTTCATGTGCAGGAAGTCGATGATGGTCTCGCCGTCGCGCAGCGCCTTGTTTTCCAGCAAGTGCTTGAAAAACACCAGGTTGGTGCGGATGCCGCGGATGATGATGTTGTCCAGGAAGATGCGCATGTCGTTGATGGCGTTCTGGCGCTCGACGGCGTAGGTCAGGATCTTGCCGATGAAGGGGTCATACATCGGCGTCACCCGCGCCCCGGTGTACAGGGTGGTCTTGAAGACGTTGCGGATGGTCGAATAGTGGAAGAAGTGGCTGATCTGCCCCGTGGAGGGCAGGAAGTTGTTGTAGGGGTCCTCGGCCATCAGCGAGACCAGCAGCACGTGGTGCTTGGGCTTGACGATGCGCACTCCCTGCACGTGGTGCAGCAGCTCGCCGCGGGAGATCACCACCTGCTTTTTCAGGAAGTTCGAGGTCAGGTGGACCTCGGAGATCAGGGTGTTGATCTGAAAAGTGGGGTTGATCTCGGAGAACAGGCATTCGCCGTTCTCCACGATGAACTCGACATAGCCCAGCCCCACGTAGTTGATCTTCTTGAGCAGCGCCTGCGAGCGCTCGTAAAGGGTGGCGCGCAGGCGCTCGTCGATGTTGGGCGACGGCGATTCCTGGAATATCTTTTGAAAGCGGCGCTGGATCGACGACTCGATCTCGGGCAGGAAGAGGATGTTGTCCTTGACGTCGCGGAAAAAGGGGATCTCGATATGGTGGGCGTAAGGCCGGAATTCCTCGAAGAACACGCCGCTGCGGGTGTTCTCCTCCCGCTTCAGCAGGTTGGCGATCTGCTCCTGGGCGTCGCGCCGGTAGTCGGCGACGCGGATGCCCCGGCCACCCGAGCCTTTCAGGGGCTTGATGATGATCGGGTAATTGCAATCGTTGCCGCAGGCCTCGAAATCCAGGGGGCTGCGGACCAGTTCCGAGAACTTGAGGACCGGCAGCCCCAGGGCGGCGGCCGTCTCGCGCAGCTTGATCTTGTCCTCCACCGCGGCCAGGACCGAGCTGTCGGGGCCGATGAACTGGATGTGGCTATCGCGGCAGAGCCTGGCGAAGTCCGGGTTTTCGGCCAGGAAGCCGTAGCCGGGATGGATGTAATCGGCGTGGACCTCGCGCGCCTTCTCCAGGATGGCCTCGCCGTCCAGGTAACTGTCTTCCAGGCGCGAGGAATAGAACTTGTAGCTGCGGTCGGCCAGCTTGACCGGCAGGCTCAGCGAATCCTCGGGCGAATGCATCAGCAACGTTTCCATGCCCATGCTGTTCAGGGAGTTGATGATGTCCAGGGCGATGACGCCCCGGGTGGGGATCAGTACTTTTTCTTTCATGGCCTCTCCTTAGAGG
>JBAVGP010000038.1:0-10629 GCA_049684955.1 Erysipelotrichaceae bacterium | reverse complement strand
ATGCAGAACTTACGTAAACGGATGGAAGCGGACTTCGATGCCAGGCAAAAATACCGGATCCAAAGTTTCGCTTATGATATCCTGCCGGCGATCGACAATCTGGAACGCGCGATCACAGCCGCCGAGGGAATCGACTCGGCGATGGTCAAAGGGTTCGAGATGGCTTACGGTCAACTGATGAACGCGTTGGGCAAAGAAGGCGTCGAGGTCATCAATCCGCTTAACGAAGCGTTCGATCCGAATTTCCATCAAGGTCTCAGCACCGAGAAGGTGGATGAAGTCGAACCGAATATCGTCCTGCAGGTTTTCCAAAAAGGGTATAAACTAAAAGACCGCATCCTGCGGCCAGCGCTGGTCAAAGTCAGCGAATAGAGGAGGAACAAATTATGAGCAACAAAATCATCGGTATCGACTTAGGTACCACCAATTCCTGCGTCGCCATCATGGAGGGCGGGGAAGTCAAAGTCATCACCAACCCGGAGGGAAACCGTACGACCCCGTCGGTCGTCGCCTACAAGAACGGCGAGCGGATCGTGGGAGACGCGGCGAAACGCCAGGTTGTCACCAACAAGGATTCGGTCCTATCCATCAAACGGAAAATGGGCACCAGCCAGACCGTCACCATGGAAGGCAAAACCTACACACCGCAGGAAATCTCCGCGATGATCCTGGCCTACATGAAATCTTACGCCGAAGATTATTTGGGCGAAAAAGTGACCCGCGCCGTCATTACGGTTCCGGCGTACTTTAACGATGCCCAACGTCAGGCGACCAAAGATGCCGGGAAGATCGCCGGTTTGGAAGTCGAACGTATCATCAATGAACCGACCGCGGCCGCTTTGGCTTACGGGATCGACAAGACAGATAAAGAACAGAAAGTCCTCGTCTTCGACTTAGGCGGCGGGACCTTCGACGTATCCATCCTCGAATTGGCTGACGGAACCTTCGAAGTATTGGCGACAGCCGGGGACAATGTCCTGGGCGGCGACGATTTCGACGAAGTCATCGTCAAATGGCTGGTCGACACGTTCAAAAAAGAACACGGCGTCGATCTGACCAACGATAAGATGGCGCTGCAGAGACTAAAAGAAACCGCTGAAAAAGCGAAAAAAGATCTGTCTTCGATGGTCAGCACCCAGATTTCGCTGCCGTTCATCTCGGCGAATGCCAGCGGACCTTTACATATCGATACCACGCTCACACGTTCCAAATTCGAAGATATGACCCGTCATCTGCTTGACCGTACGATCCAACCGGTTCGCCAGGCCTTGATCGACGCGAAACTGACGAAGAACGACATCCACCAGGTATTGCTGGTCGGCGGGATGACCCGCATGCCGGCCGTCGTGGAAATCATCCGCAGAGAACTCGGCAAAGAACCCAACAAATCCGTCAACCCGGATGAAGTCGTCGCGATCGGCGCGGCTATCCAAGGCGCGGTCATCGGCGGAGATGTCAAAGACGTCCTTCTGCTGGATGTCACACCGTTATCCTTAGGCATCGAAACGATGGGCGGCGTCATGACGGTCCTTATTCCGCGCAACACCACCATCCCGACATCCAAATCCCAAGTCTTCAGCACCGCGGCCGACAATCAGCCGGCGGTCGATATCAACGTATTGCAGGGCGAACGTCCGATGGCTTCCGGCAACAAGACCTTAGGTGTCTTCAAACTGGACGGCATCGCACCGGCTGCCAGAGGCATCCCGCAGATCGAAGTCACCTTCGACATCGACGTCAACGGGATCGTCCATGTCGCCGCGTTGGATAAAGGCACCAAGAAGAAACAATCCATCACGATTTCCGGTTCGACCGTCTTGAGCGAAGAAGAAATCGAACGCATGATCAAAGATGCGGAAGAACACAAAGCCGAAGACGAACGTCTGAAAGAAATCGCCGAACTCCGCAACAAAGCCGAACAGTTCATCAGCCAGATCAATAAGACCTTGGAAACGGACAACACCAACGTAACGCCGCAGCAAAAAGAAGAAGTATCCAAACTGCGCGACGAACTGCAGAAGGCCTTGGACGAAAACAACAACGATCTGCTCAGGGAAAAACTGGACGAACTCGAGAAAGCCGCCCAAGCGATGGCTGAAGCGATGTACGCCCAACAGGATGCGCAAAACGCCAATCCCGAGAACCCGAAGGACGACAATGTCGTCGACGCTGATTTCACCGAAAAGAAGTAACAAGAAAGCCTAAGCCGCTTTAGGCTTACTGGAGGGACTATGGCAGAAAAACGAGACTTTTACGAGGTGCTGGGTGTCGGGAAAGACGCAAGCGAAGCGGATATCAAAAAAGCGTACCGTACGCTGGCGAAGAAATATCATCCCGACATGAATAAAGAAGCCGGCGCCGAAGCGAAATTCAAAGAAGTGCAGGAAGCCTATGAAACACTCACCGATCCGCAGAAACGTGCCAACTACGACCAATTCGGTCATGCGGGCATGGATGGCGCGGGGTTCGGTGGTTTCAACGGCGGCTTCGGCGGTTTCCAATCAGGCGGTTTCGAAGATCTGAACGATATTTTCGGATCCTTCTTCGGCGGCGGATCCTCCCAAGGAGGACGGCGTTCCACCGCCCAATCCAAAGGCGAAGACCGGTTGATGCAGATGAAGATCGACTTCATGGACGCCATCTTCGGAAAAGAAACCTCGATCCAGCTCGATGTGGATGAACTCTGCACCGAATGTCTGGGCAGCGGCGCCAGAACCAAAGACGATGTGAAAGTCTGTCCGACCTGCAACGGCCGCGGCAGCGTCACCACCCAACAGCGGACGCCGTTCGGTGTCTTCCAGTCATCCGGACCCTGTCCGGAATGCCAGGGTACCGGCAAGAAAATCATCAACCGTTGCACCAAATGCCACGGTAAAGGTTACGAACACAAACATGTCACCGTCGATGTCAAAATCCCGGCAGGCATCCAATCCGGTCAGCAATTACGGGTGGCAGGCAAGGGTGAACGCGGACAGAACGGCGGACAAAACGGCGACCTCTTCATCGAAGTCCTAGTCGCCAAACATAAATTCTTCCAACGCGACGGCAAGAACATCTATATCGCCGTTCCGATCTCGTCGCTGGATGCGACCTTGGGGACCAAGATCGATATCCCGACCGTCTACGGCGATGTGGAACTGACCATTCCGCCCGGGACGCAGCACGGCACCCAATTCCGCTTGAAAGGGAAAGGGGTCAAAGATCTGCGCTCTTCCCAGTTAGGTGACCAATTTGTCGAAGTCGACATCAAAGTCGATGAGAAACTCTCGCGTGAAGAACAGGAATTGTACGAAAAACTTCGCAAAATCCAAAATAAAGAATCGGTCTTCGATCGTTTCAAGAAGTCTTTTAGGTAACGGCCCCCGTTACCTTTCAAAAAATCCTGCATTAGCAGTTAGAGCCAAAGAGTGCCAATTTGGAGGTGAAACTCATGAACTTTGACAAATTTACCGAAAAGCTTCAGCAGATCCTTTTACGTTCCATCCAGTCGGCCATGACTTACCGACATCCGGAAGTCAACACCGCCCATGTATTGCGTGAGATCCTTGCGGATGACGTGGTCGACGGTCTGCTTGCGAAAGCGGAAGTCGATAAAGGGGATCTGATCCAGTATATCGACGGACAGCTCGCGCGCATGGCCACCAGCAATCAGGAAGGCCAGCCGATGGTCGCCAGCGACCTCAACCAAAGCATGATCGATGCGACCCGCACCGCCGCCCAAAGCTCAGAGAAATATCTGGGTGCCGCGACGCTTTTCATCACGCTGCTGTTCAACCGCTGGTCAGTGAACCATGGACTGGTCGACACCTTCAAGATCGACAAGAAAGCGTTACTGAAGGCGCAAGCCGACCGTACCGCCGGACATAAGGCCGACAATCCGGGATTCGAGAACCAACTCGAAGCCCTCAGCAAATATGGCCGGGACTTGGTCGAAGATGTCAAGAACGGTAAGATCGACCCCATCATCGGACGCGACGAAGAAATCCGCCGGGTGATCCAGATCTTATCGCGCAAAACCAAAAACAATCCAGTCCTGATCGGTGAACCGGGGGTCGGTAAGACCGCCATTGTCGAAGGTTTGGCCTGGCGTATCATGAAAGGCGACGTCCCGTTCGGACTTAAAGAAAAGAAACTGATCGAACTGGATATGGGCGCATTGGTCGCCGGTGCCAAGTACCGGGGTGAGTTCGAGGAACGCCTCAAAGCCGTCCTCAACGAAGTGAAAGCCGCCGACGGCGGAATCATCCTTTTCATCGACGAACTGCATAACCTGGTCGGCGCCGGCAAAGCCGAAGGCGCGATCGATGCCGCCAACCTCTTGAAACCGATGTTGGCCCGCGGGGAACTGCGCTGCATCGGCGCGACCACCTATGACGAATACCGCAAGAACCTTGAGAAAGACAAAGCGTTAGAGCGAAGATTCCAGAAGATCCAGGTCGAGGAACCGACGGTCGAAGATACGATCTCGATCCTACGCGGACTGAAAGACCGTTTCGAAAGCCATCACGGGGTCCGTATCCTGGATGAAGCGATCGTCGCTTCCGCGGTCTTGAGCCATCGCTATATCACCGACCGCTTCCTCCCCGACAAAGCGATCGATTTGATCGACGAAGCCTGTGCATCGATCCGCGTCGAAATGGATTCCATGCCGACCGAACTCGACGAACTGATGCGCAAAATCATGCAGCTGGAGATCGAAGAAACCGCCTTGAAGAAAGAAACCGACGACCGTACGATCGATCGTCTGACTGAATTACGCAAAGAACTGGCGAATCTGAAAGAAACCAAAGAAGTATTGTATTCCAAGTGGCAACAGGAAAAAGAAGTGCTGGATGCCGCCAAAGCCTACAAGGAACAACTCGAAAAAGCACGCTTGGATCTGGAGAAAGCACAGAACGAGACAAGATACGAAGAAGCCGCGAAACTGCAGTACGATACCATTCCGACTTTGGAAAAGAAGATCAAGGAAAGCGGCGAACGGGTGCAGGACGATACGCTGATCCAGGAAATCGTCGACGAGGAACTCATCGCGAAGATCGTCTCGCGCTGGACGCACATCGAAGTATCCAAACTGTTATCGACCGAACGCAACAAGCTGATGCATCTGGAAGATATCCTGCGTCAGCGCGTCATCGGGCAGGATGAAGCATTACAGAAAGTCGTCGACGCGATCTTGCGCTCCAAAGCGCAGATCCAGGATGAAAGGCGTCCGATCGGATCCTTCCTGTTTCTCGGACCGACCGGGGTCGGCAAGACCGAGGTCGCCAAAGCCTTGGCCCAGCAACTGTTCGACGATGAAACCAAGATCATCCGCATCGATATGAGCGAGTATATGGAGAAGCATTCCGTCAGCCGTTTGATCGGCGCTCCTCCGGGCTATGTCGGTTACGACGAAGGCGGTCAATTGACCGAAGCCGTCCGCCGCAGTCCCTACAGTATCATCCTGTTGGATGAGATCGAAAAAGCCCATCCGGATGTCTTCAATATCCTGCTTCAAGTGCTCGAAGAAGGCAAACTCACCGACAATAAAGGCGTGCATGTGGACTTCCGCAACACACTGGTCATCCTGACCTCCAACTTAGGCGCCAACTATGCCTTCGAAGAGAATCAGATGACGCGCGAACAGCATTATCTGCAGGAAGTATCGCGCACCTTCAAGCCGGAATTCGTCAACCGGCTGGATGAGATCATCGTGTTCAACGCGCTGAGCCGTCCGGTTTTGGCGAAGATCGCCGACAAGTTCATCAAAGAACTCAGCGACCGCCTGGCCAAACGCCGTTACAATCTGGAGATCACGCAAAGCGCGCATGCCCGGATTTTAGAAGAAGGATTCGATCTCGAATTCGGGGCACGGCCGATGAAACGGCATATCCAGCGCGCGATCGAAACGAAGATCGCACGCTTGCTGATCGCCCAAAATCCACCCGAAGATGTCACGCTGATCGTCGATACGACGCCGGACGATTACGTGGTGAAAGTGAAGACGCAGATGAACTAACGCCCTGACCGGGCGTTTTCTTTTGGCAATAAGATTTCATCGTGCTTCATACAGACGCATGATGACAAGCGAAGCGGGTTGGGAGTATACTGAATGCGAGGTGATACCATGGACATTCATTCCGCAAAGATTATCGATCTACAACTCGAACGGGCGGTCCGCAACTTACGGCTGCATCAATTCGAGACCACGATCCTTGAGAAAAAAGAACATGTGATTCCGTTTCTGCAGGCTCAGATCGCACAAGGTGCCAGCGTCGCCGTCGGCGGTTCGATGACCTTGACCGCATGCGGCGTCATCGATTGGCTGCGCGGCGGACACGTCGCATTCATCGACCGCTATGATCCCAATATCGATCCCAATGTCGCTTTCCACAAATCATTCGATGCGGATGTCCTGCTGATGTCCAGCAACGCCGTGACCATCGAGGGCGAACTGGTGAATACCGACGGGACCGGCAACCGCTTGGCCGCGCTCATCTACGGACCCAAGAAAGTCTATGTCATCGTCGGCATCAACAAGCTTGTTTTCACTCGTGAAGACGCGCAGAACCGTATCCGCGAAATCGCCGCGCCGATGAACAACGAACGTCTCAGCCGTGAAACCCCGTGCCGTCAGACCGGCGAATGCGTGGATTGCGTCGTGCCGCAGCGTATCTGCAGCGCCAACGTCGTCCTGCATCGCAGCCATACCCCCGGCCGCATCCACATCGTTTTCGTGAAGGAGACCTTGGGTTACTAGGCTCTTGCGTCCAAGAGGTGTTGCGTGTAGAATAGATGAGTGTCAACGGAGAGTACCATGAAAAAGCTTTTCAGCAATTATGTCGTCAACTTCCTATTCATATTAACCTTGACCCTGTTGGGTCTTTGGTTTGCTTTATATGATAGTTATAAAACAGTCTTCGCGACCGTCGCCGCGATGCCTTTGTGGCGCGTCGGCGTCATGATTTTCTGGGGCATGGCACCGCAGTTGGTCTATGGCGTCATCCTGATGATCATGGCCCGTTCGCTCAATCAGAAATATCCCTATCGCCACGGCTTGGTGAACGCGCTGATCGGATCCTTCGTATCGGGCATCACCCCGTCGGCGACCGGCGGACAATTCGCCCAAGCCCTGACATTCAAAAAACAGGGGCTGAGCACCACCCAAGGGGCCGGGCTGGTCTGGATGGATTTCTATATCAACGAAGTCGTCCTCGTCGCTGTCACATTGTTGCTTTTTTTGGTGAAGATGGCGAGTTTCCGCAACCCTGCGATCACCCTCCTGTTCGGTATCGCCTTGCTGGTGAACGGCGCGATCATCGCGATCCTCTGGATCATGGTGGAATATCCGAAACTCTACCACATCATCTTCAAATGGCTCATCACCTTATTGGGAAAGATGCGCTTCATCAAACACAAAGAAAAAATCATCGACGGATGGAACGAGCAGATGGTCCACTTCCATGCGGCGACCGAGGCGGTAGCCGGGAATAAAGTCTTGGTCATCAAGATCGCGGCACTGTATGCTTTGCGTCTGGTGATTTACTTCATGACGCCTTATATCATCGCGTTGTTGCTGGGATTCCAAATTACCTTCAGCCAATTCGTCGAATTCCTGGCATTGGCGGCCTTCGTCTCGATGGCCAACACCTTCGTCCCTTTACCGGGTGCCAGCGGCGCGACCGAAGGCTTGTTCGTCCTTGTCTTCTCGACCGTCATCGGTAAATCCGGTGCCGCCAGCATGATGATCTTCTGGCGTTTCACGACCTTCTACGTACCGCTGCTGGTGGGCGGATTCATCTTCGTCCGGCGCCGCCGCAGTAAGCAGATCGTTTCTCCCGAAGAAATCGAAAAGGATCCCGTTTGATCAGGATCCTTTTTTTATGCGTCCGTTATCGATCAGCCAATGTGCCATATCGATCAACGATTCCTCGGCTTTCCGGGGTGCGTATCCGATATCATGGCTGGCCAGGGCATGCGAGAAATTTGAATTGCTGGCAAGGGTGAACAGGGAATAGCGGGTATACAAAGGTTTTTGTTTCAACAACCGATAATAGATTTCAGCCAACGGTGCGCTCGCTTTCGCCAACGCCAACGGCATTTTGGTCGTGCATTGGGTTGCCGGGAATACTTTCCCCAACGCCGTGACGATTTCCTTCACGGAGATATAATCACCTGAAAGAATGTAATGTTCACCCGATGCGCGTTCTTTGACGACACATATCACCGCCGCCGCCACGTCGCGTACATCCGCGAAATCATAACCCCCGTCCACATACGCTTTCAACCGTCCGGCCCCGTAGTCGAGCACCATCTGCGTCATGTGGCTGCATCCGTAGTCATTGGGGCCGATCATCCCCGACGGGAAGACCAGATTGGCGGATAAACCTGCATCGATCAGCTGTAATACTTCACGCGTCGCTTCCGCTTTCGATTTCGCGTACAAACCTTCGACCCAATCGGGATCGAATTTCGTCACTTCGATGATTGTTTGTTTATCGGGAAGTTCGGGGATCGCATGCACCGAGCTGATATAGACAAAACGTCCTATGCCTTTACGCAGGCATATTTCCGCGATGTTCCGGGTACCGCCGACATTCACCTGATGGATGCGTTCCTTTTCCTTGAAGTCGATCGAAACGATGCCCGCCGCATGGATCAGGCATATATCTTTTACATCCGTCCCGCAATCATCGATCAGATGCTCGATATTCGCAGGATCGACGATGTTTCCTTCGACGATCTCAACGCCGAGTCCCGCCAGCGCTTTGCTTTGATCTCCAGTCAAAACGAACCCCAGGACGGATTCTTTTTGCGCAAGAAGTTCACGCACCAATGTATTGGCGAAATGCCCGTTGGCGCCGGTGATGATCCATAATTTCGGTTGCATGGTTTTCCTCTATATCCTTCATGACGGATACCTTATTCTGTCTGCTGTCGACTTCAGTATAGCATAATCGAAATCAGGACTTATCTTTACTCTTTGAAAAAGCGAAAGGATACTTGTAAACAGGGGACAGTCTACGTATACTGATTTTAACGGTGGCGAATCACCGAAGGAGACACGCATGAAAAAAATCCTGATGGTTATCATAAGTCTATTCATTTTAGCCGGATGCAACCTGCAAGTCATCGACACGACCTGGAAATACGATGTCGCTTATATCAATGTCGGCGATAAGACGATCGTCTGCGACATATCGTCCTGGAAAGATTATAAGAACAGCGACATGCTGCAGGTGAAATGCAAAGACGGCCGCGTATTTTTAGCCCATTCTTCCGTCATCATCCTTCAAAGCGGTAAATGAGACCGGCCAAACCGCATCTGTCACAGTTGAAAATAGGCGACGATGAGTACCGTGTTTCGATTTTGCGCATGGCACGCCGAACGTTAAGCATGCATGTCGCGCAGGGGGAATTGCTGGTCAAAGCACCTTTGAATGCCGATATCAAGACGATCCTGGATTGGGTGATCACCAAACAATCCTGGATTGAAAAACGGACGGCATTGATCCGAAAGATGAAACTGGACGAGGATGAAGTCTGGTATCTGGGGAAACGGACCAAGGTCATAAACGCCAAACAGACCCTCATCAACAGCGACGGGATCTATTTGAAAAGCGGGGCGTCTTTGGACGCCGCATTGCGTAATCAAGCGATCGATATCCTGACCCCGCTCTTCAACAAAGCCGCGAATGAACTCGGATATGGTCCGCAGGAACTGAAATTCAGGACCATGACACGATCCTGGGGACGCTGCACATCCAAAGGGATCATCACCTTGAATACGCGTCTGATCGCCTGCGATCCGCGCTTTATCCGCTATGTCTGCATCCACGAACTCATCCATCTCAAACATCTCAATCACTCACCATCATTCTGGAGCGATGTGCGAAGATATGTCCCCGATCTGAGCAGTGTGAAGAGACTATCCATCCTGATCACAAAAGAAGACCGCTTCGCATTATGAAGCGGTCTTGTTTGTGGCTAGAAGATGCTGGATGAACGATTCTTCGGGATCGATAAAGATCGTCTTATGGGCGCCCATCGATACCAAGCCCGGTTTCGCGGCGGGAATCTTCTTGAGGTTGGCGACCCGGCAATAATCGACCGGTACGCTGGACGAGGTGCGTGCTTTGGAGTAATACGCAGCCAGCTGGGCGCCGGTCCGCAGCGTCGTCTCGTCGGGATTGTCGTGTTCGATCAGCACATGTGCGCCGTGATGGTCCTTGACATGCAGCCAGGTGTCGTTTTTCTTGGCTAACTTGAACGTGATGTATTCATTCTGCAGGTTATTCTTTCCGACATGGATGCGCACGCCGTTATCCAGCACGAAACTGAGATAGGATGGCAGACTTTTCTTCTTCTTGCGGATTTTCGAAGGCATCGCCTTCAAAATCCCCGCATCAGCTAATTCTTGGCGTATCTCGATCGCATCGCTGATGCCTGCGATTTCCAATTGTTCCTTCAATCCTTCATAATAAGCGATCTCGTCTTCGCAGATCTGGATCTGACGCAGTAAGTGTTCCTGACCTTTTTTACCTTTGGAATACTTCTGGAAGTATTTCTTCGCGTTGCCTTTCCCGTCGAGTTTACTGTCGAGCGGGATGATGATCGTTTTGTCGCCCTCATAGTCGGGGACTTCGATCG
>JBAVGP010000037.1:0-8692 GCA_049684955.1 Erysipelotrichaceae bacterium | reverse complement strand
ATAAGGTACGATAGCGATGATCGATCAATGGCTTCACGATATCCGCAAGAAAATCGACATACGCGAATCCTTCGCCGCCGCGTGCGTTTTCACCCAGAAGTTCCAAACGGTCTTCGCTCAGCAGGTTTCCCAACGTATGAGACTTCCATGGTGAATATTCGCTGAAACGCTGATCCCCGTCATTATCGATTGCGACGACGATCATGCCGGGGAATCCGTCCGCACTCAGACGATCCATTTCTTCCTGGATATTCCATGTCTCGGAGCCGAAAGCGGTCTTCCCGTCGAAGACATTCTGCCCGTCGTGCATATAAAGCACTGGATATCTCAACTCGTTTTCCGCATAGCCGAAAGGCAGATACACACGGATCCGACGGGTTCGATCAAGGACGGGTATCCAAAGCGGTTCAAGTGTTTCGATCGTGCCGTGCATGATTCTCTCCTTTTGACCTATGTCCCTTCCATTATACATACGCCGGTTTGATTGGGGAAGCAGGCAGGTTGCGACGGTAGTTGTCCTTTCTCTTCTCATTCGACCCCGTTTTTGGTAGAATGAACACGAGGTGATGATATGAAACGCGTCATTTGCGTCGTCGAAGATGAGAAAGACCTGAATGAACTGGTCAAACGCTATCTTGAGAAGGAAGGCTATGAAGTCCGTTCCTATTTGACCTATGAACAGGCAGCTATGCATTGCAGCGACGACGATGTCCATCTGTGGATCCTGGATATCATGTTGGACAACAAGAGCGGTTTCGATCTCATCGAAGAGATCCGCCTGCAGTCGCGCGACGTACCGGTCGTCTTCATGTCCGCCCGCGATAAGGAATTCGATCGCATCATCGGACTTGAAAAAGGCAGCGATGATTACATCACCAAACCATTCTCACCCAAGGAGCTTGTGCTCCGCGTCAACAATATCATGCGCCGTGCTTACAAGGACACGCTGGAGAAGATTCCGGTCGATGGTTATGAGATCGACGAGGAACAACGCAAAGTCTTCCGCGGCTCGCTCGAACTTGAACTGACGACCAAGGAATTCGATCTGCTGATGCTGTTCGTGCGCAACCGCGCGACGGCATTCAGCCGTGAACAGATCCTCAAGAAAGTCTGGGAAGTGAATTATTACGGCAGCGACCGGGTGGTCGACGATACATTACGTCGTCTGCGCCGCAAAATGCCGGATCTCAATATCCATACCATCTATGGGTTCGGGTACCGTCTGGGATGATGAAGAATATCCGCAATTTCGTCCGCGACCTTTCACTGACGCAACAGCTGATGACGCTTGTCATTTCGTTCATTTTCTTGTTCAGCCTGTTCGTCATGCTTTTTTTATCGGGCAATATCACCGAGTTCGTACGCAATCAGATGTATGGGATCCTGCATCAGACCCAGGCCAACGTCATCTACAATTACAAGACCAACCTGCAAGGCAGCGCGCTTTATGGCGCCAACGACCCCAACATCATCCATGTCATCTTCTTCACCGACAAGACGCGTGCGCCGCTGACCAACAGCACCACGACGCTTTCGTCCACATTGATGAGCGAACTGAAGACCTCCGCTTCCATCGCGACCGAGACGACCACGAACTATGTGGCGCAATCGACCCGCGAACGCATGTATTTCTCGGCGACGCGGATCAATTCCGACGCGGTCATCGTCAGTATAGTCGGGAACTCGTATACCAACCAATTCAAAGCCGCATTGTTCAATTCGGTCATCAATATCATGTTGATCGTCGTCAGTGTGATTTTCATCCTCTTGCTGACATGGGTCGGCTATCTGATCCATCCGCTCAATCAGATCCGCGCCTATATCGAGAAAATCCGTCGCGGAGAACCTGCCGAACTGCATATCGACCGGCATGACGAAATCGGGGAAGTCGCGACTGCGCTGGTGCGGATGAGCGAGGAAATCAAGAGGCAGGAACAGCTGAAAGAAGAAATGGTGCAGAATATCTCGCATGATTTGAAAACGCCGATCGCGACGATCAAATCGTACGGGGAAAGCATCAAAGACGGGATCTATCCGTATGAAACGCTCGAGAAGAGCGTCGATGTCATCATCGAGCATGCCAACCGCCTGGAAAAGAAAGTCCACAGTCTGTTATTGCTGAACAGGATGGGTTATCTGATCGCGGAAGACAAACTCGAAACGAAAGTCGACATGCGGATCGTCGCCGAAAAAGCAATCATTTCGCTGAAAGTCGTACGTCCGGATATCGCCTTGCATACCGATCTGTCCTATTGTTTCTATACCGGCAGTGAAGAACCGTGGCGCGTCGTCATCGAGAATCTGCTCGACAATGCACTGCGCTATGCCAAGAGCGAAGTCATCCTGCAGGTTTCGCCGAGCGAATGTTCGGTCTATAACGATGGCCCGCTGATCGACGATGATCGCATGAGCAAGCTTTTCAAACCGTATGAAAAAGGGACGGACGGTCAGTTCGGATTAGGGCTGGCGATCGTCCAGCGCGTCGTTACCGCGTATGGATTCACGATCCAGGCGATGAATATGGACAACGGCGTTAAATTCGTGATCCGGCCGAAACAAGAAACCAAGAAAAAGAAACCGAACGACGAGAAATCCGAAGTCGGAAACTAGAGGGACCTATGACGCGTATCCAATGCATGGAAGTGACTGTCGAATACACCCAGGAAGGCAAGGGCAGGGATGTCGTTTTTCTGCATGGCTGGGGTCAAAACAAAGAAATGATGGAGCCGCTGTATGTGCATATGGCAGACCGGTTCCGCGTAACTAACCTCGATTTCCCGGGTTTCGGGAAGAGTGATCTTCCGCCGGTACCCTGGGGTGTGGACGACTATACACTGTGGTTCGAAGACTTCACGCAAAAGACGGGGATTGTCGACCCGATTCTGATCGCTCATTCGTTCGGTGCACGTGTCGCGATCCGTTATGCATCCCGCAATAAGGTGCATAAAATGGTGCTGACCGGAGCGGCGGGATTGAAACCGAAACACGGGATCGACTATTATGCGCGGGTCTATACCTACAAAGCCGCGAAACAGATCTTCAGACTGCCGTTTCTGAAACAATATCAGGAAAACATGCGCAAGCAATTCGGAAGTTCCGACTATAAGAATTCGACCGGCGTCATGCGCGCCAGTTTCGTGAAGATCGTGAACCAGGATTTGCTGCCCTATCTGAAGACCATCACCTGTCCGGTCTTGCTCATCTGGGGTGAAAAGGATGACGCGACACCGCTTTGGATGGGCAAAGTCATGGAGAAAGAATTCCGCGATGCCGGCTTGGTCGTATTCGAGCATGACGATCATTTCGCGTATTGGCATCAGACCGCCCGTTTCCTGCGCATCACGGATACATTCCTGAAAGATGATGAGGTAGCCTAATGAATGACATTTTACGGATCATCCTGTTCTTTGCCTGGGGAGCCCTGTTGCTTGTCCCGGGTAAAAGAGCCTTGCATATGTTCCAGCAGAACCGCTATGAACTGCGGCGCTATCTGCCGTGGCTGAAATCGCGTGCCGACCAACTAGCGAAGAACGCCTTTCTGGCCGTTTTGTTTTATCTGCCATGGATCGCTATCGCTTTTCTGACCAATGTAAATCTAGTCAAAACACTTTCGCTGATTCTGATTTCCGGTACGGCTTCCTTTCTGATCCGCCGCGAATCCAAGCAGAAATATATCAAACCCTTGGTCGTCACGTCCCGCGTCAAACGGCAGATCGCCGTCATGGCTATACTGGATGTGATCTTGCTGCTTCCGCTGACGATCTATGCATCCTGGCAGGTCGTATCGATCATTTCCCCGATCTTGATGGTCGCCAACTGGGCGATTCTGGCCCTGATGGCGGTGTTGACTTCTCCGATCGAAGACCTCGTCAAAGACTATTACATCAACCGAGCCCGCAAGATCCTGAAGGCGCACCCCGATCTGATCAAGGTCGGCATCACCGGCAGTTACGGAAAAACATCAAGCAAAAACATCCTCGCGGAAATCCTCGGGGAATCCTATTATGTCTTGGCTTCGCCGGCTTCCTTCAACACGCCGATGGGACTCACCATCACGATCCGCGAACAACTCAAATCCATCCACGATGTCTTCATCGCCGAGATGGGGGCGGATAAAGTGGGAGAGATCGATTTCCTGTCGAAGTTCATCCAGCCGCAATATGGGATCGTGACTTCGGTCGGACCCCAACATCTCAATACCTTCAAATCGATCGACAACATCCTCGTCGAGAAGATGAAACTGATTGAGAATCTGCCGGTTTCGGGGGTCGGCGTCCTCAACAAGGACAATGCCTACATGCGTGAGTATGAGATCAAGAACAAATGCCGAATCCTCTGGTACGGCATCGAACAGGAAGAAGTCGACTACCGCGCCATCGATATCCGGTATTCTCCCGAAGGTTCGCAGTTCACCGTCCGCTGCGCGGAAGGCGAGTTCGCATTCGAGACCATCCTGCTCGGACAGCATAACATCGCCAACATCCTGGCTTCGATCGCCTTGGCGCGCACCTTGGGTATTTCCTGGGAAAAGCTGCAGAAAGCGGTCAGCCAGGTCAACTACATCGAACATCGTCTGCAGCTAAAGAAGATCAACGGATACACCTTCATCGACAACGCCTTCAACTCCAACCCCGAAGGTTCCAAGATGTCATTGGAAGTCCTCAAAGGCATGCCCGGTAAACGCATCATCATCACACCCGGCATGATCGACTTGGGTGACCAGCAAGACGAACTCAACCGTTTGTTCGGCACCTACATGATCGGCTGCGCGGACGAGGTGATCCTGGTCGGCAAGAACCAGACCAAAGCGGTTCTCCAGGGTCTTGAGGAAGTCGGTTTCCCGCCGATCGCCACCCACGTCGTCGACACCGTCAAAGAAGCCTTCGCCATCGTCTATACGACCGCTTCCAAGGAAGATACCATCCTGCTTGAAAACGATCTCCCCGATGCTTTCAACCGCTGACAATCAGCGGTTTTTATTGGTCGATTCGACCAATTGGGGTATAATGGAACAATAAGGCAGGCGAGGTCATGAACTGGGAACAATTCACAAGCAAAGTACTCGGCGTAGCAAGGATCGGACTGAAATTCAGTAAAGATCCGTTCGCGCTGGAAAATTATGAAGAGTTGGAACAACTTGCGATCGCGACGTTGGCCCAAAACGTGGATCCGGAAATCCGGACCAACATCTATGAACGCGATATCTATCCGACGCCCAACATTTCCGTGCGGGTGATCGTTTTCAACGAGGCCGGTGAATTATTGCTGGTGAAGGAAGCGGACTTCGGAACCTGGTCGATCCCGGGCGGCTGGTGCGATTTGTTTGAGTCTTCCAGCGAAAGCGGGAAGAAGGAAGTCTTGCAGGAAACCGGATTGAACGTCAAGATCGACCGCTTGCTGGCAGTTCTGCAACGCGAGAAATACAAAGAATACCGGACTTTGATCAGCGAATATGTCCACTATTACAGCGCGACGATCCTGTCGGGAAGCTTGCGTCCCAACCATGAGACGACAGAAGTGAAATTCTTCCCCATCGATGCATTACCCGATCTCTCACGCAAATCATCCAAGGCCGAGATACAGAAAGCGCTAGCCGTATATCGCAGAGAATGCGATGTCGAATTCGATTAACGAGGTACATCTATGAAACTAAAAATCGGAGTATTGTTTGGCGGCACATCCGTCGAACACGAAGTGAGCATCATATCCGCCGCCCAAGCGATGGCGGCTCTTGACCGTGAGAAATACGAGGTCATCCCGGTCTACCTAAGCAAAAACCATATCCTTTTCTCGTCCGATAAACTGATGGAGATGGAAACCTACCGTGATCTCGATAAACTCGAGAAAACCGTCACCCAGGTGAGTCTGATCTGCAAGGGAAGCAAGTACTATCTCAACCCCGTTCATGCCTCGTTGTTCGCCAAACCGATCGAAGTCGATCTGATGATACCGGTCGTCCACGGCACCCACTGCGAAGACGGAACCGTCCAAGGGCTCTTCGAAACCGTCGGTATCCCGTATGCGGGCTGCGATGTGATCGCAGCGGCCGTCGGACAAGACAAAGTCGTCATGAAACATATCCTGCAGAACTCGGGCATTCCGATCGTCCCCTGGTTCTGGTTCTACCGGTATGATTTCGAGAAAGACCCTGAAGATTATCTGATGCGCGCGGCTGAGTTGGGTTATCCGATCGTCGTCAAACCGGCTAATCTGGGATCTTCCGTCGGGATCACCGTCGCCAAGAACGAAGCCGAGCTCAGCGACGCCATCAAGGAAGCTTCCCGCTACGATGTCAAGATCGTGCTTGAAAAAGCGATCACGGATCTGCGTGAAGTGAACTGCTCGGTCTTGGGCTTCGACAGCGAAATGCGCACCAGCGTATTGGAAGAAGTCCGCAAGAGCGACGAGATCCTGTCCTATGAGAATAAATACATCGCCGGCAGCAAGGGTTCCTCCAAAGGGATGGCTTCCGCCGCCCGCATCGTACCGGCCCCTTTATCCGAAGCCCTGAGCGATGAAATCCGTCAGCTTGCACTCAACACCTTCAAAGTTTTAGGTGCCAGCGGCGTGTCCCGCATCGACTTCCTGCTCGACGCTGCCACCAACCAAGTGTATGTCAACGAAATCAACACGATTCCCGGTTCCCTGGCTTTCTATCTCTGGGAAGCAAGCGGAGTGGATTTCGGCGAACTGATGGATATCCTGGTGAAACAGGCGATCGACCGCCAGCGTCTGCGCGAGAAGATGATCTTCTCCTACGACACCAATCTTTTGGCCACTTACAAGCAGGGGACCAAAGGCGCCAAAGGCAAATAAGCGAAGAACATTTCCATGTCCAGGGTCCTCGTAAATGCGGTGCACTTGGGCATTGATTCTCGGATATGGTATACTATGCGTGTAAATGAAGGAGAAAAAACATGCCCACACCTCACAATAACGCTTCGATGGGGCAGATCGCGAAAACGGTCCTGATGCCCGGCGATCCGCTGCGCGCCAAGATGATCGCGGAAACATATCTTGAAAATGTCGTCCGTTTCAACGATGTACGGAATATGTTCGGTTATACCGGAACCTATAAAGGACGTCCGATTTCCGTCATGGGATCCGGGATGGGAATCCCCAGCATCGGTATCTATTCCTTTGAACTCTTTACACAATACGGGGTCGAGAATATCATCCGGGTCGGTTCCGCCGGCGCCTATTCGGATACGGTCGGGCTCTATGACGTCATCCTGGCCGACAGCGCCTACAGCGAATCGAGTTTCGCGAAAGTCGCGTTCAATTATAGCGAAGACGTCCAATATCCTGATCCGGAATTGAAGCAACGGCTGAGTGATGCGGCTAAGAATCTGAATATCCCGATCCATGTCGGATGCATCCATTCCAGCGATGTGTTCTACCGCGGAAACGACGCGGTCACCTTCCAACAGATCTATCGCGAACACAAGTGTGTCGCAGTCGAAATGGAAGCGTTCGGACTCTTCGCCATCGCCCGTTATCTAAACAAAAAAGCCGCCTTACTGGTCACGATTTCCGATTCATTGGTCACGCATGCCGCGACCACGGCCGAAGAGCGTCAGCTCTCCTTCACCAAGATGATCGAAATCGCCCTGGAAATGGCCGGCTGAACGAGGTACTCCATGAAAACAATTTTGATTCTCACCGATCTGGTGAATGAAGAGGATGTCGCAAAACTTAAGGAAGCACTCAGCCAAACCCGCATCGATTTCGAAGTAAGTCTGGCGAATCATTGCGTGTCGATCCAAGGTTCCAATGATCTGGTTTATACGGCCAAAGTCGCGATCCGTGAAGCCGGATTCACCATCGAATAGACAGCCAATAGGAAAATTCAGCAGGGGGGAATGCTGAATTTTTACGTAATGTACTTGCGCTCGTTTTCGTTCTATGGTAACATTAAAAAGCGCTGAAAATGCCTTTGGGGAAGTACTCAAGAGGCCGAAGAGGTGCCCCTGCTAAGGGCATAGGTCGGGTTAAACTGGCGCGAGGGTTCAAATCCCTCCTTCCCCGCCATTTTCTTTAAAAAAACACACAAATGGTTCAGTGGTGTAGTGGTTAACATGCCTCCCTGTCACGGAGGAGATCGCGGGTTCGATCCCCGTCTGGACCGCCATTTGCAGGTGTAGTTCAATGGTAGAACGCGACCTTGCCAAGGTCGACACGGGGGTTCGATTCCCCTCACCTGCTCCAGCCTAACAAAAAAGCCTCACGCGAGGCTTTTGTTTTATTCATATGATCAGAAGCTACAAAACATCTTCCTGTAGAACGGATTTGTCATGCGGCATTTCCAAGCTTCGATAATGGGTGCCGAATTCCCGCATCGAATTGATGACCGGGTTCAGACTCCACCCCAGCTCGGATAAACGATATTCGACCTTCGGGGGCACGACCGGATACACTTTTCGCTCAATCAAACCATCCTCTTCCAGTCCTCGCAGACTTTGGGTCAGCATCTTCTGCGTCACATCGGGGATGGTGCGTTTAATCTGACTGAAACGCTTCGTCCCTGTCAATAATTCACGGATGATCAATGTCTTCCATTTGCTGGATAATAAATTCAATGTCACTTCGACTGGACATTCAGCTAGATTTGACGGTTCCATTTTTTCTCCTTTGTATTCGATTAACAGTATCTTTTAGGGTACTATAATACAATAAAGTGCATACTATACAA
>JBAVGP010000036.1:0-3944 GCA_049684955.1 Erysipelotrichaceae bacterium | reverse complement strand
GGGTCAAGGGTTGCATAGGATTTCCTCCGTCGACGATAGTATATCCTATCTTTTCCTATTTTTGCATGTTTCTTGCTTGAACCTTGTGGTACATCCGTTTTGACCCTATAATTTCATCAGAGGTACTTCCATGAACATCGAACTTTATCGCTCACCGTCCGTTGACCCGTATGTCAATCTGGGCGTCGAAGAAACCCTGTTAGAAACCTGTCCGCCCGATACCTTGCGGTTCTATCTCTGGCAGAACGCCAACACCGTCGTCATCGGGAAAAACCAACACGCGCACAGCGAAGTCGCCATCGACAAGCTTCTGAATGACCTTGGAAAACTGGTCCGCCGTTCATCCGGCGGAGGTGCGGTCTACCATGATCTCGGCAATCTGAATTTCACCTTCATCCTGGAGGAAGCGCAATACGACGTGAAGAAGCAGATGCATGTCATCGCCCGTGCCCTGCAATCGCTGGGCTATGCCGCACAGGTCAGCGGACGCAACGATATCGAGATCGACGGAGCCAAAGTCTCGGGCAACGCGTTTCTCAAGCGGAATGGGTTCGGACTGCATCACGGTACCATCCTGTTCAACGTAAATAAAGAGAAACTCGGATTGTATCTGACCGTCAGCGAAGCGAAGCTGAAACGCAAACAGATCGAATCCGTCAAAGCGCGGATCGTGAACCTGAACGAATTGAAAATAGTGACGCTGGATGAAGTGATCCAAGCCTGCCTCAATGCGGTCAGCGACGAATATGGGGTCGTGCCGACCGAGATGCCTTTCCCGCTTGAAACATCGGAAAAGAAAATCGCTTTCTTCGCAAGTGAGGAATGGCTTTACGGGAAACAATTCGACCAATTGCTGAAACTGGAGACCTATCTTTCGTTCGGTTCGATCCGCTGGGAATTCAGTGCCGACGAGGGGATCATCACGCAAAGCAGGATCTATACGGATGCCATGGATGTCCAATGGATACAGCGGATCACCGATCTGGTCATCGGCGTCAAAGCCGATCCGCTGGCTATCGCAGATCGCTTGGAATCGTTGAAACAACAGGATGCCGCGACCCTTGAACTGATCGCTTGGCTGAGGGGATGAACATGACAAAGATACTCATCATCGGAGCCGGTCCGGCCGGCACCGCGGCGGCTTTGAAAGCGGCGGAAGCAGGCTGGGAAACGGTTCTGATCGAAAAGGATAAACTCGGCGGGACCTGTCTGCAGCGCGGCTGCATCCCGACCAAAGCTCTGCTGGAAGAAGCGCATCTATTGAACCTCGCACGTCGGAAATTCGGCGCAATCGACATCGATGAAGCCGCGATGTTCGAGCGCAAAGACAAACTCGTTTTCGAATTGACCGCCAGTCTGACCCAGCAGATCCAGGCGAAGAAAATAACCGTACTGACCGGCGAAGCCTGCTTTATCGATGCGCATACGGTCGAAGTGAACGGAACATCGATGACTGCCGACCACATTTTGATCGCGACGGGAAGCGTTAACCGCGTCTTCGATTTTCTTGGCGACGCGAAGTTATGGACCAGCGACGATGCGCTTTTCACACCGCTGAAAGGAAAACAGCGGATTTTGTTGATAGGCGGCGGGGTCATCGGAATCGAGTTAGCCGCCTATTATCATGATCTGGGTCACGATGTGACGATTTTCGAGAAAGAGAACCGCATCTTACCCAATGTACCCAAAGACCTGGTCCAAAGCATCACGATGGACTATAAAAAAGAAGGCATCCGCATCGTCACTTCCGTCATGATCACATCGATCACGAAAAACGGATACTATACCGTCAAACAGAACGATCAAAGCGAGGATTTCGATGTCGTCGTGCTGTGTGCCGGACGCATCCCCGCCACAGCTTCGTTGAATCTGGATAATGCTGGGATTGCGCAGGAGCGCGGATTGATCGTCGTCGATGCGAATTACCAAACTAATATCCCGCATATCTATGCGGTCGGCGATGCGTCCTGCCGCGTCCAGCTGGCGCATGTCGCCAGCAAACAGGCGAATCTGCTGATGGAATATCTGATCGATGGCAAAGAATGTCCGCCTTTCCTGATTCCCAGTGCCATCTACACGCCGATCCAGGCCGCGTGGCTGGGCAAAAGCGAGGATGAACTGAAGGCTCAGGGAATCCCGTATCGCGCTTATCGTCAACCGTTGGGGGCGCTGGCGAAGAGTAAGATCAAGGGCGACGGCAGAAGATACATCAGCGTCAATCTGGATGACCAAAACCGACTGTTAGGTGTTTCACTCTATCTGAGCGACGCATCCGAATTCCTGCCGTTCTTCACCTTCCTCATGGAACATCACATCCCCTTCACCCAAGCCGGCGATATCGTCTATCCCCACCCGACGTTGAGCGAAGCGATCGGCGAACTCGCCGCGATCATCCGTTCAAAAAACAACACCTCTCTTTGAGTTTCGGACATTATCAAGTATAATGAAATTAGAATCGGTTGAAGAATCCGGGAGAGACCTAAATAGGAGCCGAAGGAGCAAAGCGCGAGAACTCTCAGGCAAAAGGACCGGATTTGGACGATACTTCGGAGAGAGAGCGATCCACCGAAGATGCAATCCGCAAGGAGAATCTTTCAGGTACAAGGAACGAAGGCGCACATTACTTTGTGCGCTTTTTTTGCACTAAGGAGCACCATGGAAAAGAAAACACCGCTGTACGACCTACACGTCGAATTGAAAGGCAACATCGTGCCTTTCGCCGGGTATTTGCTGCCGGTCAACTATCAAGACGGGATTCTGTTTGAGCACCGTCTGGTAAGAAACAAGGCCGGTCTGTTCGATGTGAGCCACATGGGGGAACTGATTCTCGAAGGCCCCGATGCGCTTGCCAATCTTCAGTATCTGATTACCAACGATTACCGTAATCTGGAGATCGGGTCCGTCCGTTACGGGGTCCTGGTCAAGGAAGACGGGACCACCGTCGATGATCTCTTGGTTTACAAGATGCAGGAGCAGAAGTATTTCATCGTCGTCAACGCGTCCAATACCGACAAGGACGATGCGTGGATACGGGATCATCTGTTCGGGGATGTGACATTGAAAAATGTCAGCGACGGGATCGGCGAAATCGCCCTGCAAGGTCCGCTGGCGAAGGAAATCTTAGCCAAGATTTGTGATGATCTGCCCGAGAAATACTATACGTTCAAGGATTATGTCAAGGTCGCCGGCATCGAATGTCTGGTCAGTTCGACCGGATATACCGGTGAAGCGGGGTATGAAATCTACTGTAAGGCGAAAGAGACAGAAAAACTCTTTCTGGCCGTGCTGGAAGCGGGCAAAGAAGAGGGTCTGCAGGCTTGCGGATTGGGCTGTCGCGATACCCTTCGACTGGAAGCCGCGATGCCTTTGTATGGTCATGAGCTGAGCGAAGAGATCACGCCGGTCGAATCCAGCCTGAAATCGTTCGTCAAACTCGACAAAGAGAAGTTCATCGCAGCCCAAGCGCTGTCGCAAGCGCCTGGGCGCAAACGCATCGGATTGGAATTGGTCGACCGCGGCATCGCGCGCGAACATACGCCGGTTTTGGTCGATGGGAAAGAAGTCGGCTTCGTCACTTCGGGAACGATGAGCCCGACCTTGGGCAAAGCGATCGCGATGGCGATCGTGGCTATCGATACGATCGATTCCCCTGTATTTCAGTTGGATGTCAGAGGTAAGATTTTGAGTGCGAAGCGTACGCCGCTTCCCTTCTATAAACGCAAATAAAGGAGCGAAACCATGGAAAACACCTATTACACCGCTACCCACGAGTGGGTCAAATTCAGTGATGACACACATGCTTTGGTCGGAATCACCGATTACGCGCAACATGCTTTAGGCGACATCGTCTTCGTCAATCTGCCGGAAGTCGGCGATCAAGTCAAGGAATCAGAGCGCTTCGGCGATGTCGAATCCGTCAAAGCCGTCAGCGACCTGATTTCACC
>JBAVGP010000035.1:0-5596 GCA_049684955.1 Erysipelotrichaceae bacterium | reverse complement strand
TGGTCCATCAGGAACTCAATACCCATGGCGTCGAACTGATATTAGGCGACGGTGTCTCGCATTTCAGCGAGAACGGACACACGATCCATCTCGAATCGGGAAAAGCGGTCGAAACCGATCTGCTGATCCTGTCGATCGGCGTTGTTCCCGAAAACAGCCTGGCGAAAAGCGCCGGTCTGCTATTGGGTCCGCGCGGACATATCGCGACCAACGCGCAACTGCGCACGTTCGATGCCCAAAGCAAAGAAGTCGTCCAGGATATCTATGCCATCGGGGATGCCATTCAGGTCAAGGATGTGGTCACCGGTGCGGATACCGCAATCGCCCTGGCTTGGCCGGCGAATCGTCAAGGCCGCCTGGTCGCCGATATCATCAACGGACTGGATGTCCAATACAACGGTTCCCTCGGGACTTCCGTATTGAAAGTATTCAATCTGACCGTCGCGACCACCGGCAACAACCAGCGCTCCCTTGAAGCGAAGAAGATCCCGTTCCAGGCGATCCATGCGCATCGCGGCAATCATGCTTCCTATTATCCAAACTCCACCAACATCGCCATGAAACTTCTCTTCAATCCGGAAACGCTTGAAATCCTGGGAGCGCAGGCGGTCGGTCAGGAAGGCACGGAGAAACGCATCGACGTCCTTGCGACGGCGATCAAACTGAAAGGCAAAGTAACGCAGCTCAGTGATTTGGAACTGAGTTATGCGCCGCCGTATTCAAGTGCCAAAGATCCGGTCAACATCCTGGGTTATATCGCGGAAAACGTCTCGAATAAGGATTATGGCGTCGTCTATGTCCAACAGATCGAACAACTTGCGAAAGACGGAGCCTATCTGCTCGATGTCCGTACGCCGCTTGAATTCTCGACCGGACATTTCCCGGGTGCCGTCAATATCGAAGTCGACGAACTGCGTCAACGGCTGGATGAAATCAAGGTGTCGAAAGATACGCCGATCTATGTCAACTGCCAGGTCGGACTGCGTGCCTACATCGCGATCCGTATCCTGAAAGCCAACGGATTCACCCAACTCTTCAACGTTTCGGGAGGGTATTCCACCTACAAATCCCTGAACTACCAACTCAGCATCAACAAGCGTTCGACCGATACCAAAGTCGACGAAATAACGGGGAAATCCATGAACGAAATCAAAGAGATCGATGTTGTAGGGCTGCAGTGCCCGGGGCCGCTCTTAGCGACCTACAAAGCCATCCAGGATGCTTCAGAAGGTGATACCATTAAAGTCATCGCGACCGATCCGGGCTTCTCGATGGATATCGAAACCTGGTGTACCAGTAATGGTCATACCTTGGCCTCACTGAAGACCGAAGGCAACAAGTATATCGCAGAAGTGGTCAAAGGGCACAAAGGTTCGAATTGCAGTGTTGGTTCATTTGCCACCAACAGCCAGGAAAACGCGACGATCGTATTGTTCAGCGGGGAATTGGATAAAGCTCTTGCTTCGATGATCATCGCGCAAGGAGCGGCTGCCCAAGGCAAGAAGGTCACCATCTTCTTCACTTTCTGGGGACTCAACGCACTGCGCAAAGAAACCCATGCCCCGGTCAAGAAGAACATCATCGAAAAGATGTTCGGCATCATGATGCCCAAAGGCGCGACCAAACTCCCGCTTTCAAGCATGAATATGGGCGGCATGGGCAAACTGATGATCAAGACGATCATGAAACAGAAAAATGTCGATCAACTCGAAGTCATGATGAAGAGCGCCCAGGACTTAGGTGTCAAATTCATCGCATGTACGATGTCGATGGATCTGATGGGCATCAAGAAGGAAGAGTTGTTGGATGGCATCGAATACGGAGGCGTCGGATCGTATATCGCCGCCAATGAAAACGTCGGGACGACTCTCTTTATCTAGAAAGCGGCACGGAAGAAATTCCGTGCTTTCTTGTTTTTTCGAAGCATTGGTCTATAATCAATGATATCCAAGGAGACAACCATGAAAAAAACATGCATGATACTGATCGCGATCTTCCTGTTGGCGGGATGCACCCAATCCGGTGATTCAGCCGAGGTCGCCAAACTAAAACAAACCATCGCGGAACGCGACAAATCGATCGAAACCTTGATCAATGAAAAAGAAACCCTGCAGGCTTTATTGGATCAAGTCAACCCCGATGTCCTGCAGCAGAGTACGGTCGTGTATACCGCCATCCCGCTGTTGATGGCCAGCGAAGGGAAATGCGGAGTGTCCAACAGCGTCGTCAAATGCGAACTGGTATCGACCAACGCGGTCCTCACGGTCCCGATCTCCGCATGGCCTTCGTTCATGTATATCCTCAATCCGACCCCGAACCAGATCTATCTCGTCTACTATGATGAGAAGGAACTTTGGGTCTACGGGGACTACTCCATCGTTTCAAAAGCCGAAGCGGATGCGATCCTCAAAGGCGAGGGAAGCGCCTCGATCATCAAGACCTTCACGGACGGACGGGTCTTACTGAAATCCGCCACAGCGGGTATCGCGTTGAGTGATCCGGCAGCGATCGATGCGTTTAACACGCAGTTCAAGGATAAACTGAACGGCGAGATCGATGTTGTTCTCAACATCCTCGCGAACAACGGCTGATTCTTTCATTCGCTAAGCGAAACAACAATTATTTCGGGTATCCGAGTGTAATTCCAAATCGGGAAGTGATATTATCTTTTTACCGATAAGGAGGTTTTCATGCCTGTACAAATCTATCTGAACTTCGACAGACAATGCGAAGAAGCCGTCAATTTCTATTCCGAAGTATTTCAAACCCCTAAAACCGAACTCATGCGGTTCAAAGATCGTCCCGATCCAAATTATCCGTTCGATGAAGCCGGCGGGAATCTGATCATGCATACCGAACTGGTCATCGAAGGGGATACCGTCATGTTCAGCGATACCTTCCCGGGGATGCCGCTGATCCTCGGAAATAATGTTTCGCTGACGGTGGTCACCAAGGATATCGAGAAGACACGCCGTTACTTCGAACTGCTGAGTGTCGGCGGTGAGGTCGAGATGGAGCTTCAGGAAACTTTCTGGAGTCCGCTCTACGGAAACCTGATCGATAAATACGGAGTCAACTGGCAATTCAGCACGGCACAATAAGAGACCGACCTGCGAAAGCAGGTTTTTCTCACGTTTTTTCATATAAATGCCAAATTCACGCCACATTCAGACCTTATGCTTATTCCATTGAACACAATCATCAGCCGTAAACCCACACGCGGACGATGGTCTGCAGCGTTCATGAAAGCAAGGTGATCGAGGGAGACTGAATCGAAGGTGCGACACCCCATCGCGTAAAGGGACCTGAGATCCGATGCGGACCTGCGTAAAGCGGGTCTTTTCTTTGCATCTTCACAGAGCATTCACTATACTTGAGACGGAGGTACTTATGGAAAAGAAACTCGAGCATCTGACGGATCTGCAGTATCAGGTAACCCAGAAAAACGCGACCGAACGGCCGTTTCAGAACGAATACTATAATCATTTCGATGCCGGCATCTATGTGGACATCGTATCCGGTGAAGTGCTGTTCTCCAGCCTCGATAAATTCGATTCGAGCTGCGGATGGCCAAGCTTCACCAAGCCGATCGAGAAGAAACAAGTCGTCGAAAAAATCGACTCCAGCCATTTCATGAGCCGCGTCGAAGTGCGTTCGAAAGAAGCAGACAGCCATCTGGGACATGTCTTCAACGATGGTCCGCGCGACAAAGGCGGCCTGCGGTATTGCATCAACTCGGCATCCCTGCGCTTCATCCCCCTCAATGAGATGGAAAAGGAAGGATACGGCGAATATCTGAAACTCTTCAAGTGACGCCCAACTATGTGATTTTCCCCATAACAGGTGTAATGTCGGAATAAGGTTGAATTTTGTCTTTTTAGACCGTACAATGGAACGGTAGTCTTGTGACCCTTCACAAAATGTTACCACGTAACAGATTGGTGCCGACCATGGACCGAAATACCTTCCTTCAATTATTAAGCAACGCCGAATTATTGGTGTCGCTCAGCATCCTATATCAAATCACGGTGTATCTCGAAGAAAAGTTCAAACTTAAGACCGTTTTTCTCAACGGACTTTTGCTTGGATTTATCGGTGTCGCGTTGATGTCGATCCCAGTGCGATTGACGAACGGGACACTTTTTGATACGCGCTCCATCCTGATCGGCTTGATCGGTTTGATCTTCGGTTACGTCCCGGCGCTGATTTCGGCAGTCATCATGATCGCCTTTCGCTTGTATCTGGGTGGTCCGGGTGTCGTGATGGGGTCGCTCGTCATTGTAACCTCGTGCATCATCGGACTCAGTTGGACCCGGTTGTCCAAGTTCATGAAAATCCGCAATTCGTGGCTCAACCTCTATCTATTCGGGGTATTCATCCATGCGGTCATGCTTTTATGCACCCTCGCGCTGCATGATTCGATACGAACGACCACATTCAACGCGATCGCTTTCCCTGTGATCATCATCTATCCGCTGGGGACCGTCGTTGTGGGGAAGCTCCTTCAGACGCAAAAGGAATTGCGCGAGACCAACGCGAACATCCGCCATGCCGAACGGAAATTCCATTCCATCTTCGACCAGGCGAAGATCGGTATCGGGTATGCAAGTTTCACCGGGAAATTCATGGACATGAATCAAATGTTCTGCGATACGTTGGGTTATACCAATGAAGAACTGAAACAGCTCAACATCATGGAGCTTATCTATCAAGATGATGTCGAGCAGGATATGGATCTCATGCGTAAACTGAAACGCAATGAAATCCAGAACTTCACGATCGATAAACGGTTGATTAAGCAAGACGGAACGTTGTTGTGGGTCAATTTGACCGTTTCGCTGATGGAGTTTGAAAAAGGCCAGGAAAACTACATCATGTGCGCGATCGTCGATATCAACGAACGCAAAAACGCCGAAGAACTGATGCTTTATCTGAATATCCATGATCAGCAGACGGATATGTTCAACCGCCGGTATTTCGAAGACAAAATCAGGGAACTCGATGTCTTGGCGAATCATCCCATCGCGGTGATCCTGATCAATCTGAACGGACTTAAAATCATCAACGATGCCTACGGGTTCAAGACCGGCGACATCATGCTGAAGAAGGTGGCCGGGATACTAAAAAAAGTTAACGGGGACTGCAGCACGCAAGCAAGGATCAGCGGCAGCGAGTTCGCCATCGTCTACACCAAAACGGATAAGGAGAAAGCGGCCGATATCGTGCTTGCGCTCAGAAAATCTTTTATCGACGAAAGTGTCGAAAATATCAATCTCTCCATAACGGCAGGGTATGCGATCAAGGAAGACGCACAGGATGATATCCTCGATACATTCAAACTGGCGGAAAACCGCTTAAGTAAAGAAAATCTCATCGACAAAACCAGCATGGCGAGCCGTACCATCGACATCATCATGAATTCGTTGTTCGAAAAGAACAGCCGGGAAATGCTGCACTCGAAAAGGGTAAGTCAATTATGCGAATTCATCGCCGACCATCTGCATCTGGATGAAAGTGAAATCAACAAGATCAAGATCGCAGGTCTGATGCATGATATCGGTAAAATCGGGATCAATGACCACATTTTAAACAAGAT
>JBAVGP010000034.1:0-2183 GCA_049684955.1 Erysipelotrichaceae bacterium | reverse complement strand
ATTGTATATCTGCCGAAGCGGCGAGAGCGATAAGCGCCGATCTGCGAAGGGAAATTAAGATGAAGAAGGGGAAATTCACATCATTACGAACGAAGACCATCCTTGTATTACTGTGCCTGCTTGTTTTTCTCGTTTCGGGAACGGCTCTCATCTTGCATTCAGTCATGATCGAACGCATTCTTACGCTGGAAAAAAGAAACATCGCGGAGCATTTATCGCGTGCGCAAAACACGATTTCGGAGAAGACCGAAAATTTGGCGATAACCGCTTATGATTGGGCGACATGGGACGAAACCTATAAATTCATCGCAGATAAGAACGCGAAATATATCGAAGATAACTTGATGCCGGATACATTCTCCAATCTGAACCTGAATGCGATGGTCTTCATGGATACGGCCGGCGATGTCGTTTACTCTGGCGGCATGGATCAGGTATCCCAAACAGTGACGCCGGTATCCTCGGCGCTGATCGATTATCTCAAACAGAGTCCGATCGCCAAGAATATCGATGCCGGATTCAGCATCAAAGGCATCATCGATTTGCCGGAAGGACCGATGATCATCGCGGCTTATCCGATTCTCAACAGCTTTGCGGAAGGTCCGGTACGCGGCAACTATATCATCGGATTTTATCTGGATCAGAATTTCGTCGATAGTCTGGCACAGCAATTGAATCTAAAATTATCACTCGAACCAATTAATATCGCAGCGAAGCAAAACACCGTGCTACCTACGACCGTGAAATTCAACATCATCAGTTCTCAACTGATCGAAGCGACCACGAACATCAATGATGTGGACAAAAAAGCGACGGTAGCGCTGAAAGTCGAAATGAACCGTGATATCTACGCCATCGGGAAAAAAGGCATCGATGATGTCGCGCTCTATATCGGCGTATTCTGCATCATGGTCGTCATCATCCTTTTACTCTATATCAACCGCAGCATCCTCTCGAAACTTTCCTATATCAGCGGCGAAGTACGCGATATCGGTGAAAAAAGATTGTTTACCAAACGCCTGAACCTGCAGAAAACCAATGACGAGTTCATGATTGTGTCGCATGAGATCAACGGGATGTTGGACGAACTCCAAAAAGCCGAAGAGGAAGTCAAGTATCAGGCGAACCATGACGCGCTCACCGGACTGGCCAACCGGCGTCTGTTGAGCGAGCTCATGCAACATGCGATCCATCATGCCGGACGATACAACAAAAACATGGCCGTCATGTTTCTGGATATCGATGCCTTCAAAACGATCAACGATACGATGGGGCATGACTTCGGCGATAAGATACTCAAGGAAGTATCGAACAGACTGCTTAAGTCCTTGCGTAAATCGGACATCCTTGCGCGTATCGGCGGCGATGAATTCATCATCGTGATCGAAAATGTCGAAGAACTTAATCGCGTGAAAACAGTCGCGGAAAATATTCTGCGCGAATTCCACAATGTGATCCACATCGACGAGCAGGATTACAAGCTTACCACAAGCATCGGCATTGCCATTTATCCCAACGACGGACAAACGGCGGGGACATTGTTGAAAAACGCCGATATCGCATTATATCGATCTAAAGATGAAGGCAAAGACCGATATTCGTTCTTTTCGGATGAACTCGATAAGGGGCTGGAGCCTTCCGCCAATTAGATTCCATTGTCCGTCTCGCGTTTACCCAGAGCCCTTCAAGAAAGGGCTTTTAATTGAAATGGAGATACCCATGACGGGAAAAATACGATATACTGATAAACAAAAGGAAGTGACTTTATGCGCCTGAAAATCGATGAATTACGGGTATTGCAGAGCGAGTTGGACGAAAGGATCTTCACCCAACACGATACTTCGCGCGTGGCGACGCGGATCGACCGCTGCCTCGCGTTATGCGTCGAAATCGGTGAACTGGCCAACGAGACACGCTGCTTCAAATACTGGAGCGTCCGTGATGCCAGTCCGAAAGATATTCTATTGGAAGAACTGGAAGACAGCATCCATTTCCTGTTGTCCTTGGGGATTGATTTGAAAGATACCTCGGAGTCTATCGAAGGTATTGACGACCATGAATATCTCAGCCAGACGTTTCTGGATTTCTACCGCGCCGCCGTCAAACTGATCGATAGTTTCACCTTGAAACACTACCTGGCCTGTTTCAGTTACATCTGCGTCCTGGCCGAGAAACTCGAGTTC
>JBAVGP010000033.1:0-7175 GCA_049684955.1 Erysipelotrichaceae bacterium | reverse complement strand
ATACTTCACTGCGTAGATACGTGATCGGTGTAGCGATTCCTCTCATGATAGTCCTCCCGTGTTGCATATGCCGCATTTATTATAAATCAGATGAGACAGAAATCAAGAAACAAATGTAAAATACTTTGTTAAAGCGGTTACATATTAGACTAATGAGAAAACGGAGAAGAAAATGAAAAAGCGAAACCCTTACGATATCCTGTTGGCACCCGAATTGGAAACTTATACAGGCAAGAAATTCACGGAAAATAAATATGCCGATAGGCTCTTCGACAACCAATCGATCCTGCTGGACACGCAAATCGAATTCAACGGCGTGGTGTTCGAGCGCTGCACTTTCAGCGGTGATTTCCGTAAAGCGCAGTTCATCGATTGCGTGTTGAACCGTTGCGACCTCAGTAACACGGACTTTCAGTCCAGCCGTTACCATCGTGTGAAACTATCCAGCTGTAAAGGCTTAGGCATCCATTTCAACAAGGCGAAATGGCAATATGTCACGATCGAGGATTCCGTCCTTAACTACGGGGAATTCGCCGACGTCGATTTTCAGGATATCGTCTTGACGAAGAGCGATCTTTCGCAAAGTTCGTTCTTCACCGCGAAACTGCAGCGCATGACGATGAAACAAGTGGATCTGACGCAGTCCGATTTCAGCGATACGATGCTGGCCGGATTGGATTTCTCATTCTGCGAAATCGGCGGAATCCGCGTCAGTCCGCAATGTCTGAAAGGTTTACGGGTCAATACGGCGCAGGCGATCGCGCTGATCGGACTCTTCGGTGTCGAAGTGAGTGATTGACCCTACTTTCTTTATACGCTTTAGAATAATGTTTTTCAAGAAATAACACGAAGTGCAGGAATTTCAGGTGAAAAATCGGATGTGAATTGTGAATGCTCTGACTACCCGCCGAAATCATCGGTGTATCAGCTCCCTATGCGATAAAAACGGATCTTTCGATCCGTTTAGTCATTTGCGACGATTTTGCTTCTGCGTTCCAGGATCGCGATGTCCTGATAGACGCCGAAACGGTTATATCCGAGTTTTTCATGGATGCCGACCAGTCTGAATCCGCAGCTTTCCTGCAGTCTGATGCTGGCGGTGTTGGTCGCGAAGGTTTTCGAGAAGATCGTCCAGATCCCGGCTTCTTCGCTTTTGGCGATGGCGTGGGACAACAATGCTTTTCCGATGCCCTTCCCTTGATAAGCGCTGTCGATGTAGACGCTGAATTCCGCGACGCCGTGATAAGCGCAACGGTCGGAATACGGCATCAGCGCGCACCAACCGACGACTTTATCATCTTCCCGCATGACGAAACGCAAATCCTTGAAATGCTTGGCATCCCAATAGTCGAAATCAGGGCACTTATCTAAAACGCTCGATAATCCGATTTCGATCGCTTGGGTATAGATGCGGCTTACTTCCGGCCAATCATTGTCTAGCATACGGTCGATCATCATTCAGTATCATCCTCTCCGGTTTGATTTTGGACCCGATTCGGGGTGACGACTTTATAGAAATAGAGACCCAATAAGGCTGCCAACAAAGCCAACAATCCGAACGAGGCGATCTTGACGACGCTGACCGGTCGGGCGGTGTTTGATCCCAAGCGGATGACCGTGATCGTTTGCGCATGGACATCCAGTTCCCCGCCGTGTTCGACGCAGGCATTGTGCATGACGCCGGTGATGACAAGCGTATCCCCGGTATGGGCATAGTCGCCGAAGAATTTGATCTTCTTCGCTTCCGCGATCGGGACATAGACGCCGATGGCGCTGGATTTATCGTTGATGTTGATCCAGGCATAGTCGCCGCGTTCCAGCACTTCGCCGATCGCTTCGGCTTCCAGCGTGATGGTCTTCCCATCGAATTCTTTCGCTTTTTCCACTAGATCGTTGATTTTCACCGTGGTCGCCTGGGCAGGCAACGTCAGTAAGAATAAGAGTCCGATCGCGATCAGGATTTTTTGAACCATGTTTTGACTCCTTGCATCATGACGCCGATGAGTGCGAAGACTGAGAGGAATTCCAGTCTTCCGAGATACATCGACAGGATGTAGTAGACTTTCAATAAGGCTGGCATCGTGGTCTGCGTGATGCCGACCGATAAACCGACGTTGCCTGAAACGGAAGCCGCCTCGAACGCCGCATCGGCGATAGGATAGCCGTAGTAAGCACCTAGCAAGGTACCGCCGAACCACATGACGATATACAGGAAGATGATGATGCTGGCGGAACGCACGACGGCGTCATCCAGGATAAGATCCTTGATATGATGGTACTTTTCGATTTTGACGCGCCGTTCGGAACTCAGCAGTTTACGCATATCCGCGAAAAACCCTTTGACGACGATCCCGACACGCAAGCCTTTGAAACCGCCGGCGGTCGAACAGGCGCTGCCCCCGATCAGCATGACCGCGGTGATCGCAATCATCCCCAAGGGACCCCATTCCAGAACGAACTGGCGGGCGAAGATCGAACCGAAGCCGGTCGTGGTATTGGCGGAGATGATATTGTAGACGACTCTTCGGAAGAGCGAAATCGCATCGGTATAAAGTCCCGATTTCTGCAGCGCCACCACGGCGATGGCCGATCCGATGAAAGAAGTGATGATATAGCTCTGCATTTCGATATTTTTCAGGAATTCCATCTTCTTGCCTTTGATGATCGCATAGTGCAGACCGAAGTTCATCGATCCCAAAACAAAGAAGATGATCGTCACGATTTCGTAGGAGAAACTATGGTAATACATGATGTTCTGGGAGTTCGGTGCGAATCCGCCCGTACTCCAGCCCGCCATGAAGATGAATAAGCCATGCATGAAGGAATTGGTCGGATTGAGTCCGATATAGAGTCCGTTGAAGAACAACACGAGCGTACCGATCCCGAGGTAGACCATACTGATGATCCAGATGATCTGCGTGGTACCGCGGACGTTGGGGACCAAGGTGATGTCTTTGCCTTCGCCGACATAGAATTTATAAGCCCCGGCCATTTCACGGACCAAGAATGACAATGCGAGGACGACCATTCCCTGGCCGCCGATGAAGGTCAGCATATGACGCCACAGGTTCAACCCGTAGGACACATGATCGAGATCCTGCAGCAGGAAGACGCCGGTCGTGGTGAATCCGCTCATGACGTCGAAGGTCGCGTCCAACAGCGAATTCATATGACCGCTCATAAGATACGGGATGGCGCACAGGAACATCAGGACGAACCAAGATAATGACGCAACGACGAAACCGTGCTTCCACATCAGTTTTCCGTTCGCCAAGCGCGCCGCACGTCCGTACAAGACCATCAGCATACCCAGACTGATCGAAAGCGTGAAGGAAATCATGAAATCGAACATCACGTTCCATTCACGGAAGATGACCGCGCAGAGCGCCGGCAGCAACATGAACAGGCTCATGCCGACGACGATATAACCGGTGTAATAGGAAATGATGCCCAGGGTCGGATGTTTGACGTTCCTTACCATGGGATCACCGACAAGATCCATGTTAAAAGGAACAATGCGATTGTGTATAGGACCATCCATCCGAGTTCGGTGCTATACCCGATCGCATCGGATTTGACGGATTTCCAGTTTATGACGGGACGTTTCATACCTTATCCCTTACATACGCTTTTACGGAGCGTCTGCATGCTTTCTTTATCGGTCACGACCAAGACTTCGTCTTTCAAAAGAACGACGGTATCACCGCGCGGATAAATGACTTTCCCATCGCGGACGATCGATACGACGACACAATCCAAGGGCAGCTGGATATCCTTGATCGCCACATCCAGCCATTGGGATTTGGGCTGCATCAATACTTCGACCAAAACCATCGATCCCATTTCGAATGTCTGGACGACACGCACGGAATCATTGTCGACTTCATATTCGATCAGGTCGGCGATGACTTCGGTGCTGCATACGGTCTTATCGACTCCCAGCGCCTTAAACATTGCGATGTTCTTCGGATTATTGATACGGGCGATCGTTTTCGCCACATGGAAACTGGTCTTCGCGATTTGGCAGACGACCAGGTTTTCTTCATCGCTGCCGGTGACGGCCGCGATCAGTTCGACATGCTGGATATCGCATTCATTCAATACTTCAAGGTCGGAACCGTCGCCGCATACGACATCGATATCCAATTCTTCCGAAATCCTGGCTGCTACGACCGGGTCTTTTTCAATCAATGTGATATTGACGCTATTCCCCTTCAATGTCTTTACCAGATAATATCCGACTTTCCCGCCGCCTACGATAATTGCTTTCATGGTCCTACTCCTTCACGAATTCGCCGAGTTTATGGCGGTCGCCGACATGCAGGGTGACGACGAGTCCGTCCCCTTGTTTGATTTTACTGTTTTTCAAGAACGGGATGATCACGTCGTGGTCGCGTTCGATGGCAGAAACGACACCACCGATTTCGGCTTCCAAATCTTCGACTGTGAATGTATCAGTGCGATGGTTGACCACGCGGATGATCTCATGGTCCTGTGCCAGCTGCATCAGTTTCTCAGCGGTCGTCAGTGACATTTTCCCGAGCAAAGCGTTGACGCCCATACGGACGGGACTGATGACCTCGATATTCAACGCGTCGTAGACAGGCCGGCGGATCGGATCGATGACTTGCGCGATGACACGCTTCACACCGAAAATCTTGGTAGCGACCAACGCGACGGTGATATTGATATTATCGTCGTCGGTCAGCGCCAAAAGGACATCAGCCCTCTCGATGCCTGCCCCGACCAAATTATCATGGTCGAATTCGATTCCTTTGGTGATGAATCCATTAAACCCTTGACCTAAACTTGCCAATTTATCCCCGGCGCGCTCAACGACGGAAATATGATGATTTTGATTTGCCAATTCTTTGGCCACGATGGATCCGATTTTCCCGCATCCCACGATTACGATATACATGGCGTCTCCTTCGAAGAACAAATGTTCCTCATAGAATTATAGTCGCTCGCAAATGAAAATGATAGATGTTGCGAAACAAAAGTTTAAAATGTTATTTTTTTCACTTATGCCATAATCCGAGCTGTTTCGTCCGTGCTTCTCGGACAAATCCAAGAAATAGTTTTGCATAATTAACATCGGGCTGGATCGTCACATTGGTCGCATATCCGTTTAACAGGATGATCGCGTTGACCATGTCCGTCCGTATTTTCCCTTCATCGTCAGGCTTCGGCTCACTTAGCCAGACATATCGCAATAGTCTTCCATACTTGTCGGTCTCCGATACATCGCGCACGATATAGATGTTCCGAGTGTTCTTCAGCAGGCCTTTCAGATAGGCCGAAGCCCTTTCCCCATCCTCCGTATTGCGCGTCGGATCGGGATTGACGGATTCAGGTGCGTCGATGCCGATCAGGCGCACATATTCGTAGGCTTTCCCGCGGTCGATCAGCAATGTATCGCCGTCGACCACGCGGACTAACCGCACGCTTTCATAATCGGTCTTGAGCGGAGTTTTCGCACAGGCCGAACAACTGACCGCGAATACGATCAGCAATATCCAAATCTTCTTAAGCATCGTCACGCGGGATTTCCTCCATCTTCTTCAAAAACGCCTCGATCGGCGGAGTCATCGCTTTGTCGCGGTGCAGCACTTGGCTGACGCTGCGGCGTAATTGGATTCCTTCCAACGCGATGATTTTCAGATCCCCGCGATTGATATATGGACGGGCGATGCCGACCGGCAATAACGTATATCCCAAACCGGCCTGGACCGCACGTAAGATGATTTCGATCGACGAACTGCTCCAACAGACATTCAACCTTATCCCGTGCTGCGCCAACATTTCATCAAGGATGATGCGTGACATGCTTTCTGTTTCACGCAGAATCATCGGGAGCGACGGAAGTTCATCCACCCGTAAACGGTTCAACGGACTGTCCTTGCATCCCAACAGCACGATATCTTCCGTGTATAACGATTTGGAAATGAGTTGGGAGGAACTCGCTGGTCCCTCGATGATCCCGACGTCGATCTCATGGTCGATCAACATCCGTTGGATCACCGGTGTGATATGGATACTGACGCGGACGTCCCAGTCAGGATGGATTTGTTTGATCCATTGCATCGTTTCAATGAATCGCCCATGCGAACTTGCGACCCCGACCCCGATGCGCAGTACGCTGGCAGGCGTCGACTGACGAAGATGGGCTTCCATGAGATCGTAATCCTCGATGATGCGGTTGACATCATGTAGCAATGTCTTGCCTTTTTCCGTTATATAAAGCCTGCGCGAAAGACGTTCGAAAAGTACACATCCGTATTCAGCCTCCAGTTCCTTGATGGCCAGACTAACCGCCGGCTGGGCGATGTGCAGCTTCTGCGCCGCTTTTGATAGGTTCCCCTGATCCGCGACCTCTTTGAATATACGTAACTTACGCATGGCATCCCCTTTCATAAGAATATCTTATATTATATTCCTTCTCCTTATATTATACATATATATGAGTGCTTAGCCATGCGATTCCACTTCTTATTTTAAAAAAAAACGCGCCTTTTAGGCGCAGCTCTTTCAAAACGGATGTGCGTTATCCAGCCATCCCATCTTTTCCCAATGATTGCGGTCAGTCAGATTCCAGCCGTTTTTCTTCATCATTCCCTGCATCATCCAGAAGAAGATGCGAGTGAACGGCATGGCGGATAATTGGTTACGGCGAGATACATTGGATTCGATCTTGCGTGCTTTAGCTTCGATTGATTTTACGATCTTGCGTCGGTTCCTTTCGGTGACATCTTCCCAACGCATCGCCCCGACATTATACTTCGCTTTCACGATCCGCTTGACCCCCCAGAACTTCAGACTGTTGCCTAACGTCTTGGTGGCATGGGCACCGCCGGCACCCGCCGTCGTGGTGATCGTCAGGGCGATCTTGTTGAACATCTTGACATTCGGGCGATGGCTCATCCATAGGTAGCAGAGATGATCAAGCAGCGTTTTCATTTGACCTGTCACATCCATCCCGTAGACCGACGAAGTCAGGATGATCAAATCAGCATCCAACAGGGCCTTGGCGATCGGCTGGACATTGGATGCATGCGGACAACTGGCTTCCCCTTTCGTGATGCAACCGAAGCAACCGACGCAGAAATGCGGCATATCGACCGGAAGCGAAAACTCGACGACTTCATTTTGATTGTTTTTGGACAGTTGCGACA
>JBAVGP010000032.1:0-9518 GCA_049684955.1 Erysipelotrichaceae bacterium | reverse complement strand
GACGAAACTTCATTTCTTGAGTTATACTAGACATGCAAGAGCCCTCCTTGTTAAGTGTGGTAACTCAACTATAGCAGGTCTCTTGCTTTTCTATCTCTGAATGTAATACATCAATTGTAAACCAACACTTTCACTAAAGATCATATGAAAACAGCACTTGACAAAGTCGCGGATTCTCGATAAAATGATTAGGCTTATGGGAGTACTTTGGTTTCCGAAAGGGAACTATAAATTATCCCCTGAAATGGCACACCCGGAAATGTGTGCAGAAAAACGAAAGGAGAACTAACCATGCCTACGATTAATCAATTGGTCGCCCAAGGCCGCACAAACAAAGTGTACAAATCGAAATCCCCCGCATTAAACAAGGGACTCAATACACTTCAACGCCGTCCTACCGACATCTCATCCCCTCAAAAGAGAGGTGTTTGCACCCGTGTCGGAACGATGACCCCGAAGAAGCCGAACTCAGCGCTTCGCAAGTACGCCCGTGTCCGTCTAAGCAACGGAATGGAAGTCACCGCTTATATCCCGGGAATCGGACATAACCTTCAGGAACACAGCGTCGTGCTGATCCGCGGAGGCCGTGTCAAAGATTTGCCTGGAGTCCGTTACCACATCATCCGTGGAACACTCGACTGCGCCGGCGTCAGCGCCCGCAGACAAAGCCGTTCGCTCTACGGAGCCAAACGCCCCAAAGCCGGCAAATAAGCCGTCACTCATGAAAGGAGAATGAATCATGCCTAGAAAAGGTTTTATTGCCAAGCGGGATGTATTGATCGATCCGATCTATAATTCCAAACTTGTTACCAAACTGATCAACCGCATCATGATCGACGGCAAACGCGGGGTGGCACAAACCATCCTATATAATGCATTCGATTTGATCGAAGGGAAGACCGGACGTCAGCCGATGGAAGTTTTCGAACAAGCCCTCGGAAATGTCATGCCGATGTTAGAACTCAAGGCGCGCCGCGTCGGGGGATCCAACTATCAGGTTCCGGTCGAAGTATCCGCCGAACGCCGTTTGACGTTAGGCTTACGCTATATCGTCAACTATGCTCGTCTACGTAATGAAAAGACCATGGAATTGCGTCTTTCCAACGAAATCATGGATGCGGCCAACGGTGTCGGTGCGTCTGTCAAAAAACGCGACGACCTGCATAAAATGGCTGAAGCCAACAAAGCCTACGCCCATTACCGTTGGTAAGCGCTGGAATTGAAAGGAGAATCCACTGATGGCACGTGAATATACACTCGCGAACACTCGCAACATAGGGATTATGGCTCACATCGACGCCGGCAAAACGACAACGACGGAACGTATTCTCTTCTATACCGGAAAGACTCACAAAATCGGTGAAGTCCACGACGGAGCGGCGACCATGGATTGGATGGCTCAAGAACAAGAACGCGGCATTACCATCACTTCGGCGGCGACCACTGCACAGTGGAAAGGCAACCGGATCAATATTATCGATACCCCGGGACACGTCGACTTCACCGTTGAAGTAGAACGCTCCCTGCGTGTTCTTGACGGTGCGGTCACCGTATTGGATGCGAAATCCGGCGTCGAACCGCAAACCGAAACCGTATGGCGTCAAGCCACGCGTTACGGCGTTCCGCGCATCGTCTTCGTCAACAAGATGGATGCCACCGGAGCCGACTTCTTCATGTCATACCGTTCATTACAATCCCGTCTGGGAGCCAAAGCGACCCCGCTGCAACTTCCGATCGGCGTCGAAAACTACTTTGACGGATTGATCGACCTCGTCGACCAGACCGCCCGCATCTTCGCTTCCGACAAGACCGTCGACGACGTCATCACCGAAATACCGGCTGAATATTTGGAACAGGTTGCGGACTACCGCATGAAACTGATCGAAATGATCGCCGACTTCGACGAAGAAATCATGGAATGCGTCATCGAAGGCAAAACACCGACGATCGAACAAATCAAACATGCGATCCGCGTCGCGGTGTGTACCGGTGAATTCCATCCGGTCCTCTGCGGAGCGGCTTACAAGAATAAAGGCGTTACAGCGATGCTGGACGCGGTCGTAGATTATCTTCCTTCACCGTTGGATGTCCCCCACATGGTCGGACATCTGGAAGACGGCACCGAAGAAGTCCGCGAATCCGACGATTCCGCACCGTTCTCCGCTTTAGCCTTCAAAATCATGACCGACCCCTTCGTAGGTCGTCTGACCTACTTCCGCGTTTACTCCGGGACCTGCAAGAGCGGATCCTACGTCCTCAACGCGACCAAAGACAAACGCGAACGCTTCAGCCGTATGCTTCAGATGCATGCCAACCACCGCGAAGACATCTCCGAGGTATTCTCGGGCGATATCGCGGCGGCGGTCGGTCTGAAAGATACGACGACCGGCGATACGCTGTGCGATGAAAAATTCCCGATCATCCTGGAAGCGATGAACTTCCCGGAACCGGTCATCAACATCGCAATCGAGCCGAAATCCAAAGGCGACCAAGATAAGATGACCTTGGCGCTGGCGAAACTGGCCGAAGAAGATCCGACCTTCCGTACGTATACCGATCCCGAAACGAATCAGACGATCATCGCCGGGATGGGTGAACTCCACCTCGACATCATCGTCGACCGTATGCGCAGGGAATTCAAAGTCGAAGCCAATGTCGGTGCCCCGCAAGTCGCCTACCGCGAAACGATTCGTCAAGCGGCCGAATGCGAAGGCAAGTTCGTACGCCAATCCGGCGGACGCGGCCAATACGGCCACGTCTGGATCAAGTTCGAACCGAATGAAGAAGGCAAAGGGTTCACCTTCGTCGACGGTCTCGTCGGCGGTACCGTCCCGAAAGAATTCGTCAAGCCGACGATGGAAGGCATCATCGCGTCACTCCCCAACGGATTGATCGCAGGATACCCGATCATCGACCTCAAGGCGACTCTCTTCGACGGATCCTACCACGATGTCGACTCCTCGGAAATGGCGTTCAAAGTCGCCGCTTCCCTGGCGATGAAAGAATGTGCCAAGAAGTGTAAACCTGTCATCCTCGAACCGATCATGGAGATCGAAACGACAGCTCCGGAAGAATATCTCGGTTCAGTCATGGGTGACATATCCAGCCGCAGAGGCACGATCAAGGATCAGATGGAAAGAGGCAACGCGATCATCGTCAAAGCCTTCGTCCCGCTCTCCGAAATGTTCGGCTATGCGACCGACCTGCGTTCCTTTACCCAAGGACGCGGAACCTACTCCATGCAGTTCTCGCAATACACCGAAGTACCTAAGTACATCGCTGAAAAGATTGCCAAAAAGAACAGCGGAGTCAACTAAGCCCTTGCCATTAGGCAGGGTTTAGAATAAAATAGAATTGCATTTACGAAAACTGTAACAGGAGGAAAGTTGCAATGGCAAAAGAGAAATTTGACAGATCTAAACCGCACGTAAATATCGGGACCATCGGTCACGTCGACCACGGGAAAACCACATTGACCGCGGCGATCACACGCTACCTGGCGAAATCCGGGTTCGCTAAAGAAATGAAGTACGATCAAATCGATGGAGCTCCGGAAGAAAAAGCTCGCGGTATCACAATTAATACCGCCCACGTCGAATACCAAACCAAAAACCGTCACTACGCTCACGTAGACTGCCCGGGACACGCCGACTATATCAAAAACATGATCACCGGCGCCGCTCAGATGGATGGTGCGATCCTGGTCGTAGCCGCCACTGACGGACCGATGCCGCAAACCCGCGAACACATCTTGCTGGCCCACCAAGTCGGTGTACCTTGCATGGTTGTTTACCTGAACAAGTGCGACATGGTCGACGATGAAGAATTGATCGACCTGGTTGAAATGGAAGTCAGAGAATTGCTGACCGCCAACGGATTCGACGGCGACAACGCCCCGGTCATCCGTGGTTCCGCTCTGAAAGCCGGCGAAGGCGATCCGAAGTGGGAACCTTCATTACAAGAATTGATGGATGCCGTCGACACCTATATCCCGACCCCTGCGCGTGAAACCGACAAGCCGTTCTTGATGAGCGTCGAAGACGTATTCACCATCACCGGACGCGGAACCGTAGCGACCGGCCGTGTTGAACGCGGCATGTTGAAACTCGGCGAAGAAGTCGAAATCATCGGTATCAAGCCTACCCGCAAATCCGTCGTAACCGGAATCGAAATGTTCCGTAAACTGCTGGATTCGGCCAACGCCGGCGATAACATCGGAGCCTTGCTCCGTGGTGTCAACCGCGAAGAAGTCGAACGCGGTCAAGTATTGGCGAAACCTGGATCGGTTAAACCGCACACCCTCTTCCATGCCCAAGTCTACGTACTGAGCAAAGAAGAAGGCGGCCGTCATACACCGTTCGTATCCAACTATCGTCCGCAGTTTTATTTCCGTACGACCGACGTCACCGGAGTCATCAAACTTCCGGAAGGCGTTGAAATGGTCATGCCGGGCGACAACGTCCTGATGACCGTCGAACTGATCGCTCCGATCGCCGTTGAACAAGGAACCACGTTCTCCATCCGCGAAGGTGGACGTACCGTCGGTGCCGGCAACGTCGTAGACATCGTCAAGTAAACCTTAAGCCGGAGCAATCCGGCTTTTTTTTCTTTCTCCAGGAGGCTCCATGCAACACATCACTACCTTGCTTTTCGATTTGGACAACACGTTGATCGACCGTCAACTGGCTGCCCGGGCGCTCATGCTGAAAATCGTGAAAGATGATTTCGGCACATCCAAATCAGATGAAGAAATCGAATCCATCGTCGATCAGCTCATGGAATGGGACGACGAAGGCTCGACTCCTAAAGACATCGTCTTCTCCCAATACCTGCTTCATTACCCGCAACCCGGCTGCACCTGGGAAGATTACAACACAAGATGGTGGAAACATCTCGGTGAGTACACGACCCCGTATCCCCAAGCCATCGAAGTACTCAAGACCCTGAAGCAGAAATACAGACTCGGCATGATCACTAACGGCGTCGGTATGACGCAGCGCATCAAGATCGCGAAACTCGGCTGCGAACCTTATATGGATCTCATCCTGGTGAGCGGGGAAGAGGGCATCCGCAAACCGGATACCCGCATCTTCCAGAAGGCTCTTGACCTTTTACATGTATCCGCTGAAGAGACCGCCTTTGTGGGCGACAGTCTGAAATTCGACATGGAAGGCTCGATCGCGATCGGTATGACGCCGATTTGGATCCATCCGGATCCGACGAAAACGACCGATTTGCCGGTCACCCGTATCCATCGGATCGAAGATCTTCTTAAGATATTCTAGTGTCGCATTATGACAAACAGTCCAAACCTATCTCAAAAGAGTTGGGTTTTTTCGTATATGTTGATTAGTCAATTGCATATTGATGAATTCAATTGCATAATATGATAGTGAAAATATGCAATTGAATCATAGAAGACGGCAATCATCTCAGATAGTACCACTTAGGTACAATGTAGCTAGTAGTCGATCAGCCAACTAAATCAGGGGGAGCCTAATGAAATATTTTTATAAAAGATCAGTACTTTATTCGATCATTCAGTTTGTTTCACTATTTCTAGGACTAGCTATTTTTCATTTTGCTGCCATTTTTATGGACGGTGCAAGCTATGAACCAATTACCTTTATTGGGCTCGAGATCATCATTACGGTAATTTCATTAATGTATCTTGGAATCGAATGTACTGCAACGATTGAGATTGACGATGACAATTTAATCGAAAGAAAATATAGGAAGTATAGAAAAACTGAGCTAGAGAATATTGTTGGTATTAGGTATTACAAAAGCACATTAAAAATATTCGCTTTTGTTATGATAGACTTAAGTGATGGAAGTTGTATTCGTCTTGAAAACTGGTTTGAAAATCATACAAATATGGTTAAGGTGATATGTGGGAATACTTTGTTGAAAAATGGCAATGTAATACTAAGTGAAAATATTAAAGGCAATCTATTGGTATAGAGAATACATACAAGCAAGAAATCACTCACTACAGTATAAGCGAGCATACAAGAACAGATCGACGGATCCCACACCTTATTGAATGGTCGATATTTACTTAGTTAACTAAAATCCGCTCGACACACCGCTTTGAATAAGGTATAATCAACCTGTTCGCAGCGCATATCCGGCGACAATCAAACAACCTAAAAAAGTACTTGCAATCGCAGGTGCTTTTTTGTTATAATATACTCTGCATCCGCATGGACGTGCGAGGTTGCCGGCACACTGATATCCGTTGTCATGGTCAGTGAGAAGCACGGGGAATTCGCATCGAGCGGGGTCGTCATAAGACGATCAATGGACAGGAGGAAGCATTCCATGGCAAAGAACAGCATTCGTATCCGTCTGAAAGCTTACGAACATCGGGTATTGGATATCGCGACTCAGAAGATCGTCGCGGCAGCCAACGACCACGGTGCCAAGAAGGTTATCGGACCGGTGCCCCTACCGACTGAAAAACAAGTCGTTACCATCTTACGTGCGGTTCATAAGTATAAAGATTCCCGCGAACAATTCGAAATCAGAACGCATAAGCGCTTGATCGAAATCGTCGGTCCGACTGCGGAAACCATTGACGCCTTAAGCCGTCTTGAGTTACCTAGCGGCGTCGATATCGAAATCAAGCTTTAGCGAGGAGGGAAATCATGAAAGGTATTCTAGGACGCAAATTAGGCATGACGCAAGTCTTCACGAAGGATGGAACATTAGTTCCGGTCACCGTCGTCGAAGTCTCCCCGAATGTCGTATTGCAGAAGAAAACAATCGAAACCGACGGTTATGAAGCCGTTCAGTTAGGTTATGAAGATGTCAAAGTCCAACGCTCGACGAAAGCCGCGCAAGGACATGCCAGCAAAGCAAACACCGGACCGAAGAAAAACATCCGCGAAATCCGCGGTAATGAAATGTTCAACTTCGAAGTCGGTTCAGCCGTTTCCGCTGATTTATTCGCAGCGGGAGAAATCATCGATGTCAGCGGAACTTCCAAAGGGAAAGGTTATACCGGCGCTATCGTCCGTAATAACCAGACCTTAGGTCCGGGCTCTCACGGGGCCGGTCCGAATACCCGTCATCCTGGTTCATTAGCGACGATCGGCCGTAACAACGGGATCATCAATAAAGGACGCATCATGGCAGGTCAAGAAGGTGGCTACTCGACGACCAATCAAAACTTGGAAATCGTAAAAGTAGATGTATCGAAGAACGTCATTTTGGTCAAGGGAAATGTTCCGGGACCCAAACGCGGTCTAGTCGTCATCAAATCCGCAGCGAAGAAGACACCAGCCGTCAAGGCGATGGATTTGGTCGACTACACTGCAGCGAAGGAGGAATAATCCATGCCTAAGATCACAGTCTTAAATCAGGAAGGCAAAGCCTTACACGAACTTGAATTAGCCGTTGAAGTGTTCGGTATCGAACCTAACCAACAAGCGATCTTCGACACCGTCATCATGCAGCGTGCTTCCCTTCGCCAAGGTACCCACGACACGAAGAACAAGTCGGAAGTACGCGGAGGCGGCCGTAAGCCGTTCCGTCAAAAAGGAACCGGCCGTGCGCGTACCGGATCCATCCGTAATCCGCAGTGGAAGGGTGGAGGCGTTGCCTTCGGACCGACCCCGCGCAGCCACAGCATCCGTCTCAATCGTAAAGTACGTCGCTTGGCGCTGAAATCGGTCCTTTCCGAAAAAGCAGCCGCCAACGAGATCGTCGTCGTCGATGCCTTCAAGGTTGAAACGCCGAAGACCAAAGAATTCTTGAAAATCCAAGCCGCTTTGAGTCTGACAAGCAAAACACTCTATATCTTCTCAGCCGAGGAGAATTGGGAAAATTCATACCTGTCCTTACGTAACCTGCCCAACGCGTTGTTCACCACCGTCGAAGGCATCAACGTCTATGACTTGATGAACGCCGACAAACTTGTCTTCACCGAAGCCGCCGTCAAATTGACCGGGGAGGTATGGGCCTAATGGATAACAACGCTCGCGATATCATCATCCGTCCGATCATCACGGAAAAATCCATGAAGTTACAGGAAGCGGATAACAAAGTGACATTTGAAGTGAAAAGAGGCTGCAATAAGACGGAAGTTCGTCAAGCAGTCGAAACCATCTTCGCCGTCAAAGTCGAAAAAGTGAACATCCTCAATGTTCGCCCCAGGTCCAAGCGTGTAGGGAAATACACCGGCACGACCAGCGCAGTGCGCAAAGCGGTCGTCAAATTAGCCGAAGGACATAAAATAAACCTGTTCTAGAGCAGGGATAAACAATCGGAAGAAGTTACGCGATTTCCGGAAAACATGCGTAAGGAGGAAAATCATGGGAATTAAAAAGTACAATCCGACGACCCCGGGTCGCCGTGGAATGTCGACTCTGACCTTTGACGAGATCACAGTCAGCAAACCCGAGCGGTCCCTGATCGAAAGCCTTAACAAACAAGGCGGACGGAATAATAACGGACGGATCACGACCCGTCATCAAGGCGGAGGACACAAACGTGCCTACCGTATCATCGACTTCAAACGTGACAAAGACAACATCCCGGCGAAAGTGGCGACGATCGAATACGATCCGAACCGTTCAGCCAACATCGCGCTGCTCCACTATGCGGACGGCGAAAAACGTTATATCTTGGCGCCGAAGGGCTTGACCGTCGGTCAGACCATCGTCAGCGCCGAAGCGGCCGACATCAAAACCGGCAATGCGATGGAAATGCGGAAGATGCCGGATGGCACCTTCATCCACAACGTCGAGTTGAAACCTGGCAAAGGCGGCCAATTGGCCCGTTCCGCCGGCGTATCCGCGCAGATCCTTGGTCAAGAAGGTCATTACGTCATCGTCCGTTTGGCATCCGGTGAAGTTCGCCGCATCCAGTCGAATTGTCGCGCGACCGTCGGTCAAGTCGGTAACGAAGACCACAACCTCGTAAACATCGGTAAAGCCGGACGTACACGTTGGTTGGGCGTCCGTCCGACCGTCCGCGGAGCCGTCATGAACCCGGTTGACCATCCTCACGGCGGTGGCGAAGGGAAGAACCCTGTCGGGCGTAAAGCTCCGATGACCCCATGGGGCAAAAAAGCCATGGGCATGAAGACGCGTAAGAAGAAACAAGCGTCGACGAAACTAATCGTTCGCCGCGCAAACGGAAAGTAAACGAAAGGAAGGAATGAAACATGAGTCGTAGCTTGAAAAAAGGGCCGTTCTGTGATGACTACCTGCTGAAACGGGTAGAAAAACTGAATGTCGCACGTAAAAAAGAAGTTATCAAAACTTGGTCTCGTCGTTCTACCATCTTCCCGCAATTCGTCGAACACACGTTTGCGGTCTACAATGGTAAAGAACATGTTCCCGTTTATGTCACTGAAGATATGGTCGGCCATAAACTGGGCGAATTCGTACCGACCCGCAAATTCGGCGGGCACGGCGGCGATGACAAGAAGGTAGGTTAAGCACATGGATGTAAAATCAACAGCAAAAACCCTGCGTGTCCGTCCCCTCAAGGCGCGCCTGGTATTGGAT
>JBAVGP010000031.1:0-4212 GCA_049684955.1 Erysipelotrichaceae bacterium | reverse complement strand
CATAATTTATAGATGGATTCCACGCAAGGCTGCCAGACGGATAAATCAAGATTCATCGCCTCATTCAGAATACCGGCGTACTTTTTGCGCAGGATCTCCGCTTTGTCTTCCAGTGCAGAATAGGTTTTTTCCTGCATATAATCCCAAAGCATACTGCCCTTCAACGCATCTTTCACATGGGTCAAGGGCTGAAGCAATTGCGGGAGGCCGATCCCGAAGTCATTGATATAGTTGACCAGCGGGAAGGCATCGTTGAAATACGATGTGTTCAGTACATCCAGCCAACGGTCAAGGGTCTTCGATTCGCTAAACGTAAGAAGCCGCACGAACAAATCGGCTTCAGGGACGACATAAGATTCGGACACGATTGAATACGGGATATGCAGCCGATCGAAATTCGCCTTCAAAACCGGGATGTTCGCGGCAGGATCAAGACAGACGATGCTTTGTTGATTGAATGCAAGCGGGTCGGACGCGATGAACTGCGCGATCCCCAAGGCTTCGGTCCGCGCATTGACCGCATGGAAAAGTTTGGGTGAAGGTGAATATTTATCAAATTCAAGCGGCATGGCGCCGTTGGACAAAAGTTGTTTATAGCGTAATGAGGTCAGCAGATTTTCATCTGAACAGGATAAATAAAGCGGACGTGTCTTACCACTCGCAAGCAATTCATCGAACAGTCCGCGCACCGCTTTGCCCGGTAGTCCGATCGTAAGGATTTTGGCGGCCAGTTTTTTGATATCGCGCTCTTTCGCGCCATTCTCGGGTAAACTCGCTTCATCGACACCGTAGGCATCCAACTCGGTCGCGAAATCCGCAAGATCTTTCACGGTCTGCGGATATTTCAGCATATCCCCGAGCACTTCCATCGCGCTACTCATTTCAGCGCAAATCTTGGCCGTTTCGGTGAAAATCACCATCGGATCTTTCGCGGACTGATCCTGACTGCGCAGGTAACTTGCTAGTGACAAAATCTGCACTCCGCTCAATACCGGGGACTTTTCAAGGATTTTCCGTATCAAAGCGGCTTGCGCATGGGGTTCACTGAAAATAATCGATCCATTTTCAAAAGAATGGTTGTTCATCGTTGTTACCTCAGTTATAATTATAAATGATATTTCAGAGGTGCGAATGACTAAAAACAAGAAGTACGGGAAAACGGCCTTATTGGTCGCATCCTTTCTCTGGGGTATCGGCTTTGTGGCTGTCCAAGGCGCATTGGACAGCGGATGGCATCCCTATTTGTTGCTGGGATTCCGCGGATTGATGGGCGGCGCTTTCTTGGGTTTGTTTTCCTTGAATCGGAAGTGGTGGAAGAAACGTACGCTGATGCGTGATGGATTCCTTGCCGGAAGCCTGATGTTTCTCGCCTTCACGCTCCAAACCTTTGGTCAACAAGCTTCCTCCGCAACCAATGCATCCTTTCTGACTACGTTGTATGTCATGTTTACGCCCTTGCTTCTTTTCCTGATTACCGGGAAAAAGATTGGCGTATCGACATTGATAGCCGGAGTGCTTTCATTGGTGGCGACTGCTCTGCTTACCCTACGCGGATCCATGAATTTGAATTTCGGCGATTTGCTTCTGATCGGTTGCGCTGTCGTCTTCGCACTGCATATCCTGGTGCTGGAGAAGACTGCCTATCATGACGACGCATTATCGCTGACAGTGCTACAGTGCCTCACGATGAGTGCCTGGTCCTTTCTCTTCTCTTTCTTTTTCAAGACAACGGTACCGGCGCAAGGATGGGGATTTGTCGCATATTGCGGCATTGTAAGTAGCGGATTGGCTTTCTTTCTTCAGACTTATGGTCAGAAGTATGTGGATTCGGCGATCGCCGCGATCCTGCTGACCTTGGAGGCTCTGTTCGGGGCTTTAGGTGCCGTTCTCTTCCTCCATGAACCCTTCGGACCGTCCGCGATTCTTGGCGGAGTTCTGATGATGGGAGCCATCGTCTTACTGGAATCAGGCCCTATTTTGCATCAGCAGTTTACTAAAGCAGTCCTAATCGCTAAACGGGAAGTAGAAAAAGAACCTTAAGGGGGACACACCATGTCAATCGTCGAAGTATTGTCCAACATCAACGATCGTCGCAAAGGCGGCGACCAATGCCAATTTAACGGGTATCTGGAAGATTATCTGGAAACGCTGGAAGACAGCAATCTGAAGACAAGCCTGGCTTATCTGTTCGCCGCCGAACCGAATCTGCGTATCATCGTCGATTTATCGTTCGATGTCAACAAAGATGTGATCTCGAACCAAATCATCCGATATAAAGATGCATCCAAGCTGCCAAGCGGATTCTTGAAGGCTCCTTACATCGTGTACGGAAAAGCCACGGGTGATGCGGAAATCGGAATCTTACTGATCGATGGGGATAAAACCGACTATCCGTTGGCGAAAGGCTTGTACTATTGCCTGACGGAACAAACCGGCTTACTGGAAAACGCGCGCAACGAATTGGTCGCCGTGAATACCGACCAACCGGAAGTCGTCGATTCCATCGGGAAGAAACTGCTGGCCCAGGCGCAACGCGTCGGTGCCTTGCAGCGTGAAGTCGACCGCCACTATTACAACTCCTTCAACGCGTTGAATGAATTGGTCTTGGCGAAAGCGGAAGATCTGAAACTGAAGACGATCGAGGCCTGCAAGGAAACGACCGAACGCGGAGATTTGATCTATACCGCCATTTCGAAATGGTACTTGCTGAAGAAGACGGTCTATGTCCAGTACATGACCAACAAAGATCTCCTCGAAAAAGACAACGAAGGGAATATCAAAAAGCAACGTCACAATGCGAAGCTCCATGCGGATCAGATTCCGTTCATGGCGTTCAGCGAACTCTGGCGCGTATAATCAAACAAAACATCCCAATCGGGATGTTTTATGTTCAAATCGACAAGTGTTTTGTCGAATCATAGAAATCAGCTGATAATTATGAACATGGTTTAGTCATTAGATGGTGAGATATTCCTTGTACATCTGATGAATGTCTACAGGTACTTAGGATAATCCGATCATAAGTACGTTACAATTTAGGTGGCGCAGAAATGCGTTCATGTAGGAGGGCTGGTATGCCACACATTCTTGAAAAGGAGTGTTTGGTGTTGTAAGAGGAGGAAGGCCGCATGGCTGACTGGATCATGGTCATCCTTGCAATCATTGCCCTAATTATTAGCTACCATAAAAAGTAGTTAGCTGATGCTTCCAATACCAGACACTCTGAAATGAAAAAAGATAGAGTTAGCGCTCTATCTTTTTCATTAAATACTCAATTATCTACGAAGGTACTTCCAATACCATCTACACAATATGACGCTTTTAACAATTTGTCAACTACGAGTATATTCGTGAGTTTTAAATAATCTGATTCTATTTATTTCGTAGGTCTTGATAAGAAATATTGAAAAAAACATTGAATTTAAACTCGAATCTCCTAGTCTGACAGTATTCTCTATCGACAAATTTCAGTAATTACAGCCTTCTGCTCGACGATTTCGAAGTTCCCTGAGCATATTGTATTACAATCGGATTTCCAGTTATCGGTTTCACTGACCAGTGTCAAGGTTACATCCTCACTGAATTCTTTTGATAAGATCGTCGTTTCTTTCAAGAGGGAAAGCAGGGAATCGGTATAGCGGATCGGAAAGCGTATCGTACTTTGAAGCATCTCTTTCACTTCGCTCAATTCGGCATTGTCGATACATTGGGCGATGCTCTGCGAGTAGGCGCGGATCAATCCGCCTGAACCCAAGAGGACACCACCGAAATAACGCACGACGACCGCCAAGACGTTCTCCAACTCGCGTTTGCGCAGTACTTCAAGGATCGGCAGACCTGCCGTACCTGCCGGTTCGCCATCATCATTGCTTCGCTCGACTAGCTGTTCGCCATGGACGATCACCGCATGGCAGACATGCCGTGCTTTGGGGTGTTCCTTACGGATCGCCTTGATATGTTCCTTTACTTCATCTTCGTTCTCCACACGCAAAAGAATCGCGATGAACTCGGATTTCTTTACGACCAGTTTCGTTTTTGATTCAGTACGCAGTCTGTACATAAAATCACCACTCTTATTATACCCAATATGAAATTTTTATGCTGTAGGTTTGTAAATGATGTATTACACATTTGAGGTATAGTTTTCCAGTACTTGTTTAGGTGACAAGTAAGCCAGAGGCCGCATTGGACGATGATTGGAACGGAATAAAT
>JBAVGP010000030.1:0-1674 GCA_049684955.1 Erysipelotrichaceae bacterium | reverse complement strand
ATGCAAGGCACTTCAACTACACCCATAATATACCACGCAGAGTGTGCAATGTCAATGCAAGCAAGATTATCCAGACGTTGTGGAGCAGGCTTGCGGTCGATCTATTCTTCTTTGAGAGCGGCGTATTCTTCGAGGATTTTCACGCAACTGCTGCTGCCGATCCGCTCCGCTCCCGCTTCGATCATCGCCAGACAACTCACCAAATCGCGGATTCCGCCGGCGGTTTTCACTTTCACACCCGATCCGACGGTTTCCTTCATCAGTTTGACATCTTCGAGCGTAGCGCCGCTTGGGCCGAAACCAGTCGAGGTCTTGATATAGTCGGGTCGTACTTTCCGGGCGATTTCCGCACATTTTCTGATTTCGTCCTTGGTGAGATAGGCGTTCTCGAAGATCACCTTGATGAGTTTCTTATGTTTGTGGCAGGCGTTCACCATGCGTTCTATCTCCGCTTCGATATAGCCGAAATTCCCGGCTTTCACTTCACCGATATTGAGGACATAGTCGATTTCGTCGGCACCGTTGTGGATGGCGTCGATCGCTTCGAAGACTTTAGCTTCGATCGTCATCTGGCCCAAGGGAAAACCGATCGCGGCGCCGACATGCACGTCGCTGTCCTTGAGATATTCTTTACAGTAGCTGACCGGATAGGAGTTGATCGCCAACATCGCGAAGTGATGGATGCGGCATTCTTCCGCAACCTTCAGGATTTCTTCTTTGGTCGCGAAGGGTTTCAGGATGGTATGGTCGAAATAGGATGCCAAGGGTTTATCGAGGGTCTGCATAACGTTCCTCCCTTATTCTGTTTCATTGTACGCCATATCGGATGCAATCTTTTCGTTTTTGTTTATCGTAATGTGATTTCGATGCGTTCCTTGTTGCCGCCCAGATTGATGCGGCGCAATGCGAGGGCGCCGATTTCTTGGGTGCTGCGGGGATGCGTACCGCCGCAGGATACACGGGCGAAGCCCAGGATCTCCCAGGTCCGCCGTTCGTGCGCGACATCGGTATAGCAGCTGATGATCGGCAGATCGGCGGCGATCATCTTTTCCAATTCTACATTGAGGAATTGGAAGGTCGACGCGATGTTGCCGGTCCAACTGAAATCGACGCGGGCTTTTTCAGAAGTGATGTTGGCGCCGATCTTTTCGGGATGTCCGAAATTCTGATAGACCAGTTCTAATACCAGTTCGGCCGCGATATGCAGGCGGCGCAGCTTGTCGCGGTGATCAGCGTCGATGAGTATCTCGACTTCGTCCCCGACTTCCAGCTCATGCATTTCAGGCAGCAGATAGTCGATTTCAAGGTCGACCTTGCGGGCATCCAGCACGGGATAACCGCCGATGGTGCCGCGGTCGGATGCCTGACCACCGGAAAAAGCGTAGAAAATCGTTTGGTCCATGGTGATGGTGCCGCCTTCGACCGACGTGACCAAGGCATGTAAGGTCGTAAGATAAGGATCTTCCCAGAATACTTTCCGTACTGCCATGCGATCACCCCGTTTCTTTTTTAATTATATCGCAACAACGGGATATGCAAAAGAAAACGTGAGTTCGAAACGCAGCGAAAAAACGGTGGAAATCGCGAAATATCCGCTTAATTTCGATTTTAGAGCTGCTATTTCTAATTTTATCCGAGTTTTTCACGAGACGAATGGATTTTGTGGTCAAAAAC
>JBAVGP010000029.1:0-15857 GCA_049684955.1 Erysipelotrichaceae bacterium | reverse complement strand
GATCTTGGGTTTCTTGACCATCTCGTCCGGGATGGTCGTGTCATAGATTTTCTGCGTGAACTTCAGTTTGACTTCGACCGGCTTGGCGTATTCGAAATTGACGCCGATATGTTCGATATGCGCATCGTCGATCTCGTCGACGAAACGGGAACGCGTCCGCGGTTTGCCCAGGATCATACTGAATCCGTGGCTGTCGGTCAGATATAATTTATTGCGGGCGCGGGTATAGGCGACATACGCCAAGCGCCGTTCCTCTTCGATGCCGCGATGGCCTTCGCTCATCGCCCGCTCGTTAGGGAAGACGCCGTCGCTCAAGCCGACCACAAAGACGGTGTCGAACTCCAATCCTTTAGCCGCATGCACGGTCATGAGTTGGACGAAATCGCCGCCCATGATATCGTTGCGGTCGCCATAGAGGCTGACCATCTGAAGATATTCGTCGAGTTTGGAATCGGGATAGTTCTCTGCGAAGGTTTCGACGTCGTTGATCAATTCCTTGATGTTCTCCAGGCGTTCGATCTCATGCGCTTCTTCCAATACGGCGCGCAGTCCGCTTTCGTCGGCGACCATGTCCAGGACTTGAAAGAGAGTCATCTGACCGGCTTTGGAGCGCCACTTTTCGATCATCAGGCAATATTTGTCCAAGGTCGACTGCATTTTTCCGCCGAAAAGTTTCTCGGCTTTCATTTCGTCATAGATCGGACGGTTATTCGCTTTGGCGGCTGAACGTAGTGTTTCCAGGGTTTTGTCCCCGATGCCGCGGCGCGGTTTATTGATCGTACGCACCAAGGCGAGATCGTCGCCGTGCGTGATCATGCGCAGATAACTCAGCATGTCCTTGACCTCTTCACGGTCGAAGAAGCGCGTGCCGCCATAGATGACGTACGGGATGTGCTGATCCAGCAAGCCTTTTTCGATCGAACGCGACAGATAGTTGGAACGATACAGGATCGCCATATCGATATAGTCGGTATGTTCTTTGGGATCCGTGCTGTTTTTCAACTGTTTGCATTTCTCCGCCACCCAAAGCGCTTCGTATTCTTCACTGGGAAACGTGCTGTGGACGATCTTCTGGAAAGGATCGCGCTTGGTGAACAGGTCTTTCTCGACCCGGTGTTTGTTATGTTTGATCATCGAATTCGCCCCGTTGAGGATATCCGGGGTGGAACGGTAGTTTTCGCTGAGCACGATGGTTTCGGTCGGGGCGAATTCCTTCTCGAAATCCATGATGATATTCACGTCGGCGCCGCGCCAGGTATAGATGGTTTGGTCGGGATCGCCCACGACATAGACTTCGTTCTCGCTGCCGGCCAGTTGTTTGATCAGCTTGTATTGGATCTTATCGATATCCTGGAATTCGTCGACGTGGATGAACGAGAAACGACGCTGCCATTTCTGTTTTTTATCCATATGCATGTCGAACATCTTGACCGTGACAAGCAAGAGATCATCGAAATCCAGCGCATAGAGCGCGTGCAGACGATTCTGGTAAAAGGCGTAAACTCTTGCTTTTTCCTTTTCGCCGAAATGTTCGCCGGCCAAAATCAAGGCGCGCTCGATGCTGATTTCGGCGGATTTGTTGTTGCTGATGTAATCAAGCATCGAACCGAACGAATACTTTTGACGGTCGATCCCGATTTCCTTGTAGGCTTCCTTCAAAATCGATTTCTGATCGTCCTGGTCGAGCACCGTGAAGTTGCGTGGCAGATCCATGATCTGGCAGTCCTCGCGTAAAATCCGCACGCAGAGCGAGTGGATGGTACTGAGATGGACGCCGGCCGCGACGTCCCCCAGCATTTTGTACATGCGGGATTTCATCTCGTTGGCGGCTTTATTCGTGAAGGTGATGGCGACGATCGAATTCGAAGCCACACCTAAATCCTCGATCAAATGGACGATCCGGGTGGTTAATACGCGCGTTTTTCCGCTGCCGGCCCCGGCGATGATGCGGACATAACGACTTTTTGTTAAAACCGCTTCTTTCTGGCGGGGATTCAGTTGCTGAAGAAAAGACACATAATCACCTCCGGTACATTATACCAAAATTCCCCTGTTCTTAATAGTACGGTATGCCTTGTACAGGGTACTTGCGGATGGGATATACAAAAAAACGGACGCTTGCGTTTCATCCGCATTTCCTTGTCCGTTCGGACATACTTGTTTTATATGACTAATAAAAAAACCTTCGTATGTGAAGGCTTCCGTTTTTCAGATCGATCTAGCGTATCGGCGCGCTTTCCAGTGCGTTTTCAACGGCTTTCAGGATCGTCTTACTGCTGTTTGTCGCACCGCTTACCACATCGACTTCCAAGGTCTGTTGCGCGATGATTTCATCGATCACGGAAACGGCGGGTCCGCCTTTCTCGTACTTGTGTTTGATCAGTTCGATCTTGGTGATCTTGCCTTCGTCGAGGGTGACTTCGACGGAAGCCGCGATGATCTTCGCATCGTAGCTGCCCGCATAGACGCCGTCTTCCAGTTTCGCGAGATCCAGCGTTTTGATCTCCACGGTCGCCATGGCTTGCTTATATTCCCTCAAATCCAGCAGATACTTCCCTGAGAATGCGAGCGCCCCGATCGCGATGATGCCGACTGTGATGAAAATCCCTTTTTTTCTGTTCATGGTTGTTTCCCTTTCCTTTTACAGGCATAGTATACTGTTCAACCATTTCGGTTTGATTGAGGAAAGATTAAAAGTTCATTAAGAAGAAGCCGGGAAATCCCTATGATGAAAAGTGTTTCTTGATATTCGAACATGTTGGTCGTAAAATAGGTAAAGACACGGCCCGTTGGAGAAGCGGTTAACTCACATGCCTCTCACGCATGGATTCGCGGGTTCGAACCCCGTACGGGCTACCAGTTCAAATCAACGCCGAAGGAGATCCCTTCGGCGTTTGTTTTATTGTTTGGTCACGATCACTTTATTGAAGCGGATGATCGAATCGTTCCAGGTCCGTACACCCACGCTGCCGCTGCTGAAGGTGGCATCGGTGAAGATCAGCACTTGAACCCCATCGACCGAAATCACATGGCTTTGACCGGCTACGACGATCTTGATGTCATGCGGGGCCGTGATATCGAAACCGGAGCCCATCGTTTCAACCATCGACGTGAAATGGATGATCTTCGATTCCCGGCCTTTGACCACTGTGCGGACCGCGAAGATATTTCCTTTACCGGGATCGAACTGGAAGACATAACCTGATAAATCCTTTCCGTCGCTTACCCGGTAGTAGATGCCGTAACCGCTGCGTTTGGGATTTCCGCCCAGATAGGCGACGTTGATTTCGATCGTATAGTCCGTTCCGCTGGTTCCGCCGAAAATCGCGCGGTTCTCGCCTGCCGCGACCGGCGACAACACGCCGTTGCCGGTCTTCCAGGATCCTTTCAACGACTGGATATTGTCTTTCGCGAAGAACGTGCTGCGGTAGACTTCGGTGGACAGATTCGCATCGACCAATGTGCAGAAAACATCGACGGCGCCGCTATCATACACGCGCCATACCATTTTGCTGAGGGATTCGCTTTTTGCCTGATCTTGGGTCATATATCCGCCGTCGACCAGAAAGGCGACGCCGGTGGTATGGTCAGCGACCGGTTTCTTTTCGACGATGCTGTACATATCATAGACGTTCTTTAAAATACCGCGGTTGCTTTGACAGACCGTTTCATGCGCGAGATTGAAAATACCCAGAAACCCGAATACGACATACGCCGTCATCAACAGAAAAACGGCGATGCATACACCGATCAGGAAGCCGATGAGAGTGAAACCGGATGATTGTCGTTGTATCTTCATAGGGTCCCCATATCCACTGTTGTTAACATTATAGGGGAGAAAACAGGCAAACACAAGCGGATAAGAAAAAGCCCTCGATCAGGGCTTAAAGTGAACGGAGTTTGGCAAGTCCGAGCTGTGTGCGGCGGATCGCTTCGGCTTTGCCGAGGATATACGGGATTTCCAACGCCCCGCCCGGTGTGAACTGTTTACCGGTGACGGCGGTACGGATCGGCCAATAGACCTGTCCGTTTTTCATCGCGAGCTGCTCGGGCAATACTTGGATGCGGGTCTGCAATTCATCGACGCTATCCCAGTTCTGGATCGCCTCATAGACTTCAAGCGAAGCTTCCAGAGCGCGGATGCAGATGTCCTTATCGGTCTTCATCTTCTTGTGGAAATACATCTGGACATCATAATCCGGCAGTTCATCGATGAAATCGACCATTTCCGGGATTTCGCTCAGGATGGCGACACGCTGTTGGAGGATCTTGGAGATTTCCTTCAGGTCGCAGTCCCGTTTGACGGAAGCTTTCAGCCATGGCAGCGCCAACGCATGGAAGTCATCCAGACTCAAGGCGCGCAGATACATGCCGTTCATCCATTTCAGTTTTTCGATATCGAAAATCGCCGGGCTTTTCGAACAACGGGCGACCGAGAAAGCCTGTTTCAGTTCTTCGAGCGTGAAGATTTCCTGTTCGGTTTCCGGACTCCAGCCCAAGAGCGCGATATAGTTGAGGATCGCTTTGCCCAGATATCCTTTGGCGGTCAAATCCTGGAAGGAAGCGTCGCCGTTACGTTTGGACAGCTTGTTCTGTTCGTCCTTCATGACCGGCGGCAGATGTACATAGGCCGGACGTTCCCATCCGAAACTATCATAGATCAGGTTGTATTTCGGGGTCGATGAAAGGTATTCATTGCCTCTGACGACGTGTGTGATTTCCATCAGGTGGTCGTCGATGACATTGGCGAAGTTGTAGGTCGGATAGCCGTCGGATTTCAGCAGGATGCTTTCGTCCAGGATATCGCGTTCGATGACGATCTCACCGTAGACTTCATCGTGATAGACACACGGCTCGCCGGGTTTGATGGTCTGCCGGACGACATACGGAAGTCCCTCAACGACGCGCGCCTGGGCTTCTTCTGGAGTGAAACGGTGGCAGGGATCGCGGAACATGAACGGCGAACCGGCCTGGCTGGACGCTTCACGCTGCGCGGCGATATCTTCTTCGCTGCAGAAGCAATAGTGGGCGCCGCCCGCTTCGATCAGTTTCAGCGCATAATCCTTATAGATCGGCAGTCTTTCCGATTGGGTGTAGGGTCCGAACTTCCCACCGACATCCGGTCCTTCATCATGCATCAGTCCGACGGAAGCGAGCGTATCATAGATGATCGCGACGGCGCCTTCGACTTGACGGCTCTGATCGGTGTCTTCGATCCTCAAAATGAAATCGCCGCCTTGTCCTTTGGCGACCAGATACTCATATAATGCGGTGCGCAGGTTCCCGATATGCATATATCCGGTGGGACTGGGCGCAAAACGTGTTCTTACTTTTTTCATGGTGTCATCCCCTCTTGCGTGCTAATTATAGTATAAATTGAATGCCACTTCCACAAATCCATGCAATGTTGCGCTAAGAATCGAGGAATACGCGGATTCCGGCAGAACCTTGCGAAACGCGGCATTGACGCTACGGGCATATTTCGCGTTTTGAAATCAACAAGTGCTACAATTCATCTAGCAGGATACCCGCTTTTCTGCGGATGCATAAAAAGGAGAAACAGAATGCAAGAATACTCACGTATCACAACGAAAACTTATACCCAGACGATCGATACACTCAAGGAAAAACTGTCTGAAAAGAAATTCGGCGTGCTGAGCGCCATCGACCTGCCCGAGAAATTCAAAGAAAAAGGATTGCGATATCACGGCGCCTTTACGCTTCTGGAGATATGCAATCCATTCGAAGCCCATACCGCCCTGCTGCTGAATCCGAAAGTCGTGTTCTTTCTGCCCTGCAAACTTGTCGTCCGTGAATCGGATGGTTTCGGCGTCATCGAAATGATCCGCCCTTCCAGTATGATTTCCGAACTGGGCGATACTAGTTTGGATCAGTTCGCGCTCAGGATTGAGAATACGCTGATCGACGTGATCGAAAGCGTCTAGTTTTCGTCGAATCGTCCGTCTTTTTGTCGGGATACCCCTGAATATCCATAAATCCCGTCGCTTTCGAACGAATTTTCGGCGATGATGCCGGATTCGGAAAATGTATCTTGATTAAACGCCTTCTTTTCGTTAGAATTAGAGTTGCCCTTCAGGCATTGGGGTATCGCCAAGCGGTAAGGCATCAGACTCTGAATCTGACATTTCGAAGGTTCGATCCCTTCTACCCCAGCCATTTTTACACATACGCCTTCGGGCGTTTTTACTTGTGATATAATCCAACTAAGGAGAACCTTATGAGACAGATCGCGAATCATTGGAAAGATTACGAATGCATCGATGCCGGCGGCGGCGAGAAGCTCGAACGATGGGGCGATATCATTCTTCGCCGGCCTGATCCGCAAGCCATGTGGCCGATCGCGGATGAAGGCGGACTGTGGCGCAAGTCGCATGCGGTCTACCATCGCAGTAAGGCAGGCGGCGGCGATTGGGAACTCCGCAAGAGTTTTCCCGAGTTCTGGACGATCAACTTCAATGAACTGACGTTCAAGGTTTCCCCGACCGGATTCAAACATACCGGTCTGTTCCCTGAACAAGCCGTGAATTGGGAATGGATGCAGGAGAAGATACGCAATGCGAAACGCGAGATCCGCGTTTTGAACTTGTTTGCCTATACCGGCGGCGCGACGATGGCCTGCGCCGCGGCCGGAGCGAGTGAGGTGGTCCATGTGGATGCCTCCAAAGGGATGGTCGCATGGGCAAAGGAAAACATGGCTTTAAGCAAATTGGACGACGCGCATATCCGTTTCATCATCGACGACGTCCTGAAATTCGTGGCGCGTGAAGAGCGGAGAGGCCGGACTTATCATGCGATCATCATGGATCCGCCGAGTTACGGACGCGGTCCCAATGGAGAGATCTGGAAATTGGAGGATCAGCTCTATGAACTGGTCGAAGCCTGTGCCAAGATCCTTGATCCCGAACCTTTGTTTTTCTGCGTCAACGCGTATACGACCGGCTTTTCCAGCATCGTCCTCGAGAACATCCTGGAAATGAGCTTGCGTCCGCGTTTTCCCAAAGCGCAGATCAGCGCCGGCGAGATCGGTCTGCCGATTTCGCACTCAGGCTGGATCCTGCCCTGCGGCATCTACGGAAGGATGAGTTTGAAGTGAACATCCTCTATGAAGACAACCACCTGCTGGTGGTCGTGAAAGAACCCAATATCCCGATGCAGGAAGATGATAGTAAAGATATCGACTTGTTGACGATGGCCAAGGATTATCTGCGCGAGAAATATGACAAGCCGGGGAATATCTTCGTCGGTATGGTCCATCGCCTGGACCGGCCGGTCGGCGGGGTGGTCGTGTTGGCGAAAACTTCCAAAGCGGCGGCTCGGTTGAGTGATTCGATTCGTACACGGTCGATCGAAAAGGAATATATGGCGGTCGTCGAGGGGGATTTGCCCTTCGAAGGGACGCTGAAAGACAGCCTGAAGAAAGAAAGCCGGACGAATATGACCCAGGTCGTGTCCGAATATGATCCCGAAGGGAAAATTGCTGAGCTGCATTATCATGTGCTCAAACACGACGATGCGCTCGCATTGGTCCGGATCCAATTGTTGACGGGACGTTCGCATCAGATCCGCGTCCAGTTCGCCAGCCGCAAGAATCCGATCTGGGGGGACGCCCGGTATAACCCGCAAGCGAAACCGGGTCAGCAAATCGCGTTGTGGGCGACGAAACTCTCGTTTCCGCATCCGACGACGCGCGAAATCATGACCTTCACATCTGAGGTTCCCAAAACGAACCCCTGGAACAAATTCCATAAATAAGACCAGATTCACTGAACCTGGTCTATTTTTTATGCGTTTCACGTATCCACATAGTTAGTTTCGATAAACTTTCCATGTTTCCTTCATAGGTGACTTCCGGTTCACAGCTCAGCGATCCCTGATATCCCGCTTCTTTCAACATACTCAGCAATTGAGGATAAGGGACTTCCCCTTTGCCTAACGGGGCATGTTGGTAAGGTTGATTCAAGCCTTCGACATAATGGTAGTCTTTGATATGGAGATGGTCGACCCACGGCAGCATCGCTTTGAGTTCCTCGACCGGTGTGGCATCGCGATACCCCAGCGGGATGCGCTCCTTGCTGGCACGGTAGCTGTTAGCCGGATTATAGAGCAGTTTCAGATGCGGGGAATCGATGCGCTTGACCAGTTCCAAGGTCATCAATCCTTTCGCCAGATGCGAATGATAGCAGTTTTCCAAAAGCAAGGTGATCCCTGCTTCCTGGGCCAGGCGCACCGCCGGCATCAGACGTTCGCACATCGTTTCGATGTCTTTCGGGGTTCCGAGAATCAGCCGGTTGACGGGGGCATAGAACGGAAAAATACGCAACCTGCTGCATCCCAGCGTCTTCGCGGTCTGGATCGTACGGCGCAGTGTTTCCAACTGATGGTCGTAATCAACCCGGATGATATTGAATTTGGGGTTGAAATCCTTCAGGATGTCGTCGGTGTAAAGCGGCGTCATCAAAAAGAACGTGCTCGCGAGACAGACCGCCTTCAAATCATAAAAATCCAAAAAGGATTTGGCTCTTTTTATCTGATCATCGTCCAAAAGTTCGATGGTTTTTCCCCAGAGGGAGTGGATTTCAACATGGTTGATGCCTTCTTCGGAAATGATACTGCATGCTAATTGAAAGTCCTGCGAAATCTGATCCGTGACGATACAGGGTTTCATGGCTGGTCATCCTTTCACATCTTTTCTCAACTATATAATACCTCAGTTTCCGCAATTTTTACACAGGCGGGAAGATAAATTCACAAAAAAAGAGCTTCTGTTTTTGACAGAAACTCGATGGGTTCAGATTTTTGCTTTGCGCGGTTTCACCAGCAGTCCGGCGATGATTCCCAAGATCGAAACAATCAGGTAGACGGCGACCATCGGACTCAGGAAACCGCCGTAGACCGCGGTGGATGCGCCGACGATGGCGAGCACCGGGAACAGAATCCCATAGACCCAGGAATCGACTTTCTTCTGCAGGAACTCCTTGATGACACCGAAATAGATCAGGATCATGAAGATGTAGATCAGGACGATCGAAAGTTCGTCGACCGCCAGATTGTTGAAGATCGTCCATTTGAGGAAGATCGCCCCGGTCGTGCCGGCGAAATGCAGCGCCAGCCAGAACAGGCTGATGGCCAGGCAGAATAAGGAAGAAAACAGCGGAATGTCAAATTTCGGATGGATGGCGGAAAAGCGCTTGCTCCAGAACATTTCCCCGCGTAAGCCTAGGGCATACGGCAGACGGATATAACCGAGGATCAAGCCGTTGGATGTTCCCAATACAGACAGGACGACGCCGACCAATACGACACGGTATCCGATATTCCCGAAGAACTGCTGGGCGAAAACGCTGACCGCGTTGTCACCTAGAGACAGGATTTTATCCGGTCCCAATACGGCATTGAGTCCGACGAAGTACGCGATATAGATCAACATGATCAAGAGCGGCGCGAACGTCAGCGCCAACGGCAGATTACGTTTTGGGTTCTTGATTTCATGGGCGATCGAAGGGGCGACTTGCCATCCGTCAAAAGCGAAGGCGATCGGCACCAAGGCGGCGAAGAAACCGGCTCCGATACGTCCGGCATCCGCGAAATGCGTGACGGCGACCGGATTCCCGAAAGTCAGACCGGTAATTGCCAGGATAAACAAGGCGGATACTTTGACGATCATCGCGAAACTTTGGAATTTACCCGCGGCCTTGGTCGCGAAACTGTTGAGGGTGAAGAACCCGGCGATGATGACCAGTGTCAAGATCCATTCGGTGATTGAGAACGGGAACGTCCAAGCCGGAGCCCAGGAAGCGGCGACCCCGAAGAAAGTACCCGCGGCGGTCCATCCGAACAGTTCGGAAAGATACATCGCGGCGACCCATGAAACGACGGCGACCAGCGCCGGATAGTAAAACATGATTTGGAACCAACCGGCCAGATAGCCCAGTGTTTTCCCCCACGTCATTTCGCAATACGTGATCAGCCCTCCGACGTGTTCGTCGCGTTTGGCTAAAACCGCGATCGTCAAACCCCCGAAGATGATTCCGATCCCGCCGACGATCCATGCTAAAACTCCCAGCATGACCGAGCCGTTCACGGCTTTCAGGATATTGTCGGTCTTAAAGAAGATCCCCGATCCGATGACGATGCCGACGATCATCGCGGATGTGGTAAGCAATCCAAATTTACGCGTTTGTTGATTCTCCATACGTTTTCCCCTTTTGCGATACAACAGCATGAGAAAAGTTTACGGGAAGATGGAATATCCGTCAAGAAATATAGTGAAACATAAAAGCAAAAGAAAACGGGGAGTGTTCCCCGTCAGGTCAGGTTGCCGATGCGCTGATTGTATTCGTAGAGGACTTTGAGGGTTTTCTCACTGGCCGAATCCATCACCGCCTGGGTGATGCTTTCGATCGAAACTAATGAAGTTCCGGCGATATTGCCCGAGAAATCGAGGATGCCGATCTTGGCGAACGATTCGTCGAGATGTTGGACGAATCCGCTCAAATCGTTGCGCCGAGAGTCGAGGATCTCCAGCGACACGACGGATTGAAGCTGACGGGCGCTTTCGAGGAAACCGCGCATGAGATCCAGTTCCTGATCGGGCAGGATGCGGTGTTCGTCTTCGTTCATCTTCCACAACAAGGCGATGCGGTTGATCAGCACGGTATCGATTTCGGCACGGAAGACGATGTCCATCGGGATGCAGGCAAAACCGTCCGCATGTCCGTTGATGTCGACACGTTTCAGCAGAAACCAGAAATCGGAGATCGCGGACACGATGCCCGCGGTGAATTCCGCGTAATTCTCGTCATTGGTGAAGATCATGACGAGCTTGCCGGTTTCCAGGCTCATCGCCAGCAACGAGTCGATATCATTGATGCCTTCTCCCGGGATTTGGGGAGGAATACGGTAGTTTTTGGGTGACATGGTCATCCTCCTTTGGTGGATTCCCTACTTGGGATTCACGGCGTTCTTGATCGCGATCAGCATCGCTTTGCTTGAATAGGTCGCACCTGAAACGGTTTCCACTTTGAGCGATTGCGCCGCGACGACTTTATCCGGCAAGACTTCAGCTCCTTGACCCTGTCCGTTGGTATGCTGGATCAGAAGGATCGAGCCGATTTTGTGATCCGCTACGATCACATCGACGACGACCGTGATCGGGAACGAGACACATTTTCCGCGATACGTCCCGTCAGAGACCTTCGATAGATCGAGTTCTGCAATTTGCGTGCGGGCTAATGCATCCAGATTCCCTTGGATATATCGATAAGCGGCGAAGATCACCAGACCGATGACCGTGAATGTAATCAAGGTATGCTTCAAAAACCGGTTCATCGTTGTTACTTTGCGAAGAAGGCGCGCAGTTCATCCTTGCGGTTTTCGCAGTCTTCTTTGGCTAACTCGAACATGACTTCCATCTGCTCACGCGATCCCGAGAAACGCGACACGCCGCAATCGCGGGTCGGTTGCAATAAGATCGCCTTCCCTTGTTCTTGGAGTTCACGGACATGATTCATCTCGTCGTAATAGACCTGCGTGCGCGCACGGAAGTCTTTCAACAGTTTCTTATAATTGAAATAAAGCAGATCCAAAAGGAACTGGGTCACTTTTCCATTGGGTTTGCGGACGAAACCGGGATCCTTGGTGACGACCACCAGGAATTTGTTGGCACCCAACGCTTCCGCATGGCCGATCGGAACCATCGTCGTGATGCCTCCGTCAAGGTATTTCTCCCCTTCGATCTTGACGCTGCGGCCGGCCAGCGGCAGGGTGCAGGCCGCCAACATGAACAGGAGATTATCATCCATGGTGTGCTGGTTTTTCCAAATCGTCTTCTGCTGTTTCAAACTGTACACCCCGAATTCGAAGGTACGGGTCACCGCTTTGAGATCGCGGTAGTCATATTTCAGGATTTTCTTGAGGACGACGTCGAACAAAAAGCGATAGCCGACCGGCGTCCCTTCGTGAAGCAAGGGCTGCAGACCGATGTTTTTGGGATCCGACGCATAGGTGACGCCGATCGCATGCAAGGCGTTCTTGTCCTTCAGCATATAATAACTTCCCAGCATGGCGCCGCTCGAAATGCCGACCACGGTGTCCGCTTCGATCCCCTGATCGATCAGCCACGTCAATACGCCGGCCGTGTAACAGCCTCTGAGTCCCCCGCCTTCCAATACCAGTCCGATGTTCATGGTGTTCCCCTTTCTATAACAGCGCACTGAACAATTTCAGGATCATGCGGCCCAGCCGCACGAAGACATTCACTTTCAGGCAGTCTGCATATGTGACTTCGATGCATTTTTTGACCGTGTCCAGGAAATCGTCCCGGACCGATGTCAACATCGGATGATCGACGATCAGCACGCCGCATTCGAAGTGCAGATAATAACTGCGGTAATCAAGGTTCGAAGTTCCGATGATCGCCGCTTTATCGTCGATGATCATCACTTTGGAATGCAGGAAGCCAGGTTCGTATTCGTAGATCTTGACCCCGTATTTGGTCAGTTCCTCGTAACTGCTGCGGGTGACCGCGAAGACATACCATTTATCCGGGATATGCGGCACCATGATGCGGACATCGATCCCGCTTTTCGCGGCGGTGATCAGAGCCTGCGTCATCTCATGTCCGACCACCAGATACGGCGTCATGATGTAGATGTAGTCGCGGGCAGTGTTGATCATATTGAGGTGGGTCGTCTCGCTGACCAGTTCGTCATCCGTCGGACTGTCGCCGAAAGGCTGGACATAGCCGGGGACGCTGATCGTGCTCTCACTGAAATCGGCGCGATACGCGAAATAATCTTCGTTGGTTTTCGCGACGTAATTGTAGAATTGCAGAAACATAACGGTCAGGCTGAAGACCGCTTCGCCCCGTAGCAGGATCGCCGAGTCTTTCCAATGGCCGAAACGTACTTTCAGGTTGACATATTCATCCGCCAGATTGATTCCGCTCACAAAACCGGTCTTCCCGTCGATGACACAGATTTTGCGATGGTCGCGATTGTTCATCTGGATCGCCAGGATGGGTGAAAACGGATTGAACACATAACATTTGATGCCGAGTTTGCGCATTTCCTTATGGAAGCCGTAAGGCAGCCGCATCGATCCGCCATCATCATAGAGTAAACGGACATCGACGCCCTCATTGACTTTGCGGACGAGGATTTCCTGGATCGTCGACCACATGATCCCTTCGTTGATGATGAAATATTCCATGAAAATGAACTTTTCGGCTTTTTCCAGTTCGTTTTTAAGGGATGTGAACATCTCTTCGCCGAGCTTATAGTATTCCATCTCGGTGTTTTCGTAGATCGGCATGAACGCATTTTTCAATATGTAGTTCACTTGCCGCTCGAACATCGGTTCCGCCGCGATCGCCTCACGCAGGATGCGCTCATCCTGGATCAGGATCGGATTTCCGTTCTTGCCCAAGGTGTTGACCCCTGTCCTAAGCGCTTTGGGGACTTTCTTCCCGCCGAACATCAGATAGGTCAAGCCGCCGAACAATGGCAATGCCAGGATGAAGATTGCCCAAGATAGCTTATAGGAAGGATTGTCGTTGCGGTTGATGAGGTAGACGACGATCACCAGGCTCAAGAACACCAGGAAATTATACATCGTCAGAAAACGGACGCTGAAGGTGTAGACGATATAGTAAAGAAAACCGAGTTCGGCCAGGATCATCACCATGATGGAAAAAGGTTTACTGACTAAAACATTGAAAATCCGACGCATAGGCACCCTCCCCCATTCTTATATACGGAAATCCGCTTGAAAATTGAAATCCAGTCCTTCCAGCTCATCCATGCATTTCTGGAACTTTTCGGTTTCCATCAAGGTCAGCGGCCGATGGGCATCGACCCCGAAGACGACCGGTGCCTGTGTCTGGGAGATGATTTCCCAGAACGGACGAAACGGATACGGATAGAACTTCCCTTCGTCATAGTGCTGTTTCCCGTAACGCAGACCGTTGGTGTTGAGTTCCAGCGGGACATTGTATTTGATCGAAACGGCGCATATTTTGCGGGCCGCTTCGTCGCAGGCCGGACTCCAGTTCCGGCGTCCCAGCATGAAGTAGTCCGGATGGGCGATGATATCGGCGAAGCCGTGTTCTACCGCCGCTACGATCTGGTCGGCGTAATAGAGCACATCGTCGTCGTCCGCCCAATGATTGTATTCCATCCGGTCCAGCAGGCGATTATGCTGGCCGACGATCAGATAATCTGTGATTGTGCGCAGATGCTTGTAATAGTATTCCATTTCCGGGAAATATTCGAATTCGAGACCGAGTCTGATCTCGATCTGACCGGCATATTGCTGCTTGAGTTGAGTGATGGAAGCGAGGTATCCGTTCAGTTCGTCCATCCGCATCCGGTCGCCCGGATGTATTACACCGGGAAACGGCGCATGATCGCTGAAGCCTAAGCATTCATATCCAGCGGCGATCGCGGCTTTGACATATTGTTCATCGTCGCCGCCGGCATGGCCGCAACGCATCGTATGGGTATGGTAATTGAATTTCTGCATCGTCTTTCCTTCTTTCTCTTTTATTATAGCCGAAAAAAAGACCGATTTTAAGCGTTTCGGTCTGGTGCGGCGATTAATTCTTTGACGAAGATGCATTTCTGGCGGTCGCCCTGCAGATAGAGCTCATGACCTGCCGGTACATCGACGATTTCCTTCAGTGTACAGCCGAGGATTTCACAGGTCCGATAGGAAGCGACATTGTCGGGATTGCAGGTGATGATAAGGCGGCGCATACCGGCTTGGCGGGCTACGTCGAACAGTAAGCTACAGGCTTTGGCGGCGTAACGGTGTCCGCGATACGGGATGTAGACCGAATATCCGATGTTGCCGCCGATATAGAGGGTGCTGGTCTGTCCGATCCGCAAATCGCAGCGTCCGACGATGCGGCGTGTTTTCACTTCGATGATGTCATAGAAAAACGTGTTCCCCCAGCCATCGGGATCCGGATCTTTCGTCGTGAGATAGAGATTCAATTCGATCTCCCCGTCGCTGAGTTTTTTCTTCCGCCACCAGTTCCACATAGTCGACCTCGCAGGTATTATATCATCCAAGTGCTTCGTTTTTTTCTTCACGCCTGATTTTGTTGATCTTATAGGTAAGTTCAGCGAACGGCGGATAAGCGCGGACATCCGTCAATTCGAAACGGACGGACTGGCGCGGGAACAGCGCGATCCCCTGCCCGATCGTCAACGGCGCCAAGGTCAGGATCAAGGTGTCGATCAGATCGGCTTCAAGCAGGCTCGTGATCAGTTTCGCGCCGCCCACGATCCAAATGATCTTGCCTTCTTTGTTTTTCAATTGTTCCACCAGTTTCACGGGATCCTGCACGAACGTGATCCCAGTATCGCCGGCATGCGACTGACGCGATGCCACATAGACTTCCTTGCCTGCATACGGCCAGACATTCGGACTGAGCTGGGTGATCAGCTGCATATAGGTGGTATGCCCCATGACGATCGTATCGACCTTATCGATGAAGGAAGGATAACTGCTCTTGGATGCGTCGAACGCAAGCAGCCAATCGATGTTGCCTGATGGATCGGCGATGAAGCCATCCAGACTGGACGCGATGTAAAGGACGCTCTCCCTCATAGTGCTGCCAGCGCGAGCTCGAATACTTTCTTTACGTCGTCGCGCGTCATGATGCCTTCATGGAGTTTGGTCTGTCCGAGATAGAAGGTCGGCACCAGGTAATAATCATATTTGTTTGCGAGTTCAGCTTCTTTGCCTTCGTTGATCCAATCGATACGGATGTCTTTATAGCGGTCTTCCTTCAACAGTTCTTCGATATAGCCTTTCGCCTCGTTACAATACGG
>JBAVGP010000028.1:0-9470 GCA_049684955.1 Erysipelotrichaceae bacterium | reverse complement strand
ATATTCCTTGTCGCAACCGACGAAGGTCGAAATATTTTTATTCATGGGCATCTTTCAGTAACTCCTTTACATAGTTCGGCAGCGCGAAGCAGCCGATATGCAGTTCGGTGTTATAATAGCGTGTTTTCAATCCCAGCGCATTCCATCTGCCCGCATCGAGGTCCAAGATCGGATCGAATTTCTTCGACGCGAAGCCGAATAGCCAATAGCCCGAAGGATAGGTCGGGATATGCGCCTGATAGACTTTGGCGATCGGGAACTTTTCGCGGATCCGGCGGTGGGCCCGCTGCATCGCGACGGCGTTGAAGGTATAGTACGGACTTTCGTGCTGGTTGACCAAAATACCCGTTTCACTTAATGCGTTATAACAGTTGCCGTAGAATTCGCGGGTAAACAATCCTTCGCCCGGACCGATCGGATCGGTCGAGTCGACCAGGATCAGATCATATTCGTTCTTTTTCGAACGGACGAACTTCAATCCGTCTTCGAAATAGAGTGAAACACGCGGATCATCGAAAGCGCAGGCCGTGGTAGGGAAATATTTCTTGCATACGTTGACGACTTCCTCGTCGATCTCGACCATATCGATATGCTCGATGGTTTGATACCGGCAAAGTTCGCGGATCGACCCGCCGTCGCCGGCGCCGATCACCAACACGCGTTTGATTTCCGGATTGACCGCCATCGGGACGTGCACGATCATATCGTGATAGATGAATTCGTCTTTTTCGGTGATCATGATGTAGCCGTCCAGGCTGAAGAATTTCCCGAATTCGGGGGATTGGAAAACATCGATGCGCTGAAAGTCGGATTGTTTGCTTAACAGCTGTTTGTCGACTTTGACGGAGAAACGGACGTTTTCCGTATGTTGTTCGGTGAACCAGAATTCCATGTGCTTATACCTCCAGTACGTTGATGTATTCGATCGTCGTGTCCTCGATGCCGGTCAGGAAGCTTCCGCGTTCCTTGGCGTAGAGGATGTAGTCGATGGCTTCTTGGGTGATGAGTTCGCCCGGGGCCAAGATAGGGATCCCCGGCGGATAGACCATGATCGATTCGCCCGCGATCTCATCGATCGAATCGGCGATCTTGACCTTCTTCTGCGGCGCGTAGAAAGCGCGCTGCGGGGAGATGCGGACGATCGGCGAGATGTATTCGTAAGTGATCATCCCGTAGTCTTCGCAGGCATAATTTTCCTGGATGTCCATCAAGGCGCTGATCAGCCGTTCGATGTCGCGTTTTGAATCGCCGACCCCGATGATGGCGAGGATATTCCCTAAGTCACCCAGTTCGACCTGGATGTCGTATTCGTCGCGCAGGATGTCATAGACTTCGATGCCGGCCAAGCCGATGCCGCGTGTATGGATCGTCAATTTCGTCGCATCGAAATCGTAGATGTTGTCGCCGTTGATGATGCCTTCGTCGAAGCAGTAGTAACCCGGGATCTTGTTGATCTCTTCCCGTGCGTAATCGGTCAGGCCTTGCACCGTGCTGAACACCTCTTCGCCATGCAAGGCGAGGAACTTGCGGGTGATGTCGAGCGAGACAAGCAACAGATAACTGCTGCTGGTGGTGTGCGTCAGGTTGAGGACCTGGCGTACTTCCCCCATCTGTTTCTGATCCTGGATCAGCAGGAAGGAACTCTGGGTCAGACTGCCGCCGGTCTTATGCATGCTGACGGCTGCCATATCGGCTCCGGCTGCCATCGCGTTGACCGGCAGACCGCTTTTAAAATAGAAATGCGTCCCGTGGGCTTCGTCCACGATGACTTTCATGTTATGTTTATGGGCTAATTCCACAATGCCTTTTAGGTCGCTGCAGATCCCGTAATACGTCGGATTGTTGACGAAGACCGCTTTCGCGTCGGGATTCTTCAGGATCGCTTCTTCGACATCACGCAAACTCATGCCAAGCGGGATGCCCAGTTTCGGATGCACACCCGGATTGACATACACCGGGATGGCCCCGGTCAAAATCAGCGCGTAGATGGCCGAACGGTGGACGTTGCGCGGCAGGATGATCTTTTCTTCCTTGCGTACGACGTTCATGACCATCGCTTGGACGGCGGCCGTCGTACCGTTGACGATGAAGAACGCATGCCCGGCGCCGAACGCTTCGGCCGCGATTTCCTCGGCTTCCCGGATGACGCCGACCGGATGGCACAGGTTATCGAGATCTTTGCGTGAATTCATATCGTAGCGCAGACATTTGTCGCCTAAAAACTCCCGCAGCATCGGATTGCCTTTGCCTTGTTTGTGTCCGGGTACATCGAAAGCGACGGTCCGTTTCTTGACATGCGCTTCCATCGCTTCCTGGATCGGCGCACGGTTCTGATCAAGCTCGCTCATTCCGCTTCATCCTCTTGATAGATATTCTCGCCGCTGAAAATCTCGATCATTTCCTTGTAAAGCGCATCCATGATCGAACGGCGTTCCGTCGGACGCAAATCCTCGGGGTCGGTCGTGAATAGATAGTTTTCAAGATCGATGCGGTTGATCATCATCTTGGTATGGAACAGATTGGTATGGTAGACGTTGACATCCATGGCGTCGTAGCGCTTCAGGGTCTGCTTGTCGATGAAGTTCTGGATCGAAGTGATATCGTGGTCGATGAAGAATTTCTTCCCTTCCAGATTACGCGTGAAGCCGCGTACGCGGTAGTCGATCGTGATGATGTCGGAATCGAAACTGCCGATCAGATAATCCAGCGCTTTCAGCGGAGAGATTCTTCCGCAGGTGCTGACGTCGATATCGACGCGGAACGTCGAGATGTTCTTGTCCGGATGATGTTCGGGATACGTGTGGACGGTGACATGGCTCTTGTCGAGATGCGCGACCACCGTGCGCGGAATCACTTCCCCGGTGAATCCGATATTGGACGGATCTTTCAATTGTTCGTCGACCGCTTCCTCACTGATCAGGACGGTGACGCTGGCGCCGGCCGGATCATAATCCTGACGGGCGATATTCAATACATGCGCCCCGATGATCTCGGTGACATCGCACAGGATCTTGGTCAGGCGGGTCGAATTGTATTGGTCGTCGATGTAGGCTAAGTACTCCTTATGTTCCCGCTCGCTCTTGGCGTAGCAGATATCATAGATATTGAAACTCAATGTTTTCGTCAGATTGTTGAACCCGTAAAGAGCGATTTTCCGTGTCATGACCCCGTACCTCCTGTTTATCAATGCGAAACAAATTATACAGTAATATTAAAATTCCGCAACCCTTTTTAGGCAATTGATGTAAGTTTTTTCATCTCGTTTTTACCCTCGGAAAGCAAGCTTTTCCCACGTAGCCGAAACGCATGAAAAAAGCCTTCCGCAGAAGGCTTTTATGCATTATTTGAAGTTAAGTTGCAGCCAGGCCGGTTTGAAGATCATCAGCAGCCCGATCAGGACCATGACGATCGCGCCGATCAGATGCGACCATTTCCCATATTTCGTCGACATGCCGGTGAGCGACATCGTCTTCATCGCGATGAAGAACACCAACAAATCATCGAACAGATAGAAGAAGATATAGAGCAGCAGATAGCCGACATACTGGAACGGATTCAGATGCTGGAGAGCCAGGATCTGGGTGAAGATGACCGGGAAACCCGCCGAACACAACAGTTCGATGAAGTTGACCGAAGCGGCCAAGCCCATGACGCCGATGACGGCCAGGACGAAGACCGGCTGGTTGGCGATCGACAGGACTTTCTTCTTGAGTTTCTTGCGCTTGTCGTCGTCCACCACTTCGCACCCGTCTTTGGGGGCGTTGAGGAAACTGCGGAAATTGAAAAGTCCGCCGATGATCGCGATCGCTGCGATACCCCATCGGATAAAGGATACGGATCCGAAGAAGACCGTGATGTTGAGCCACGATATCATAAAGAGGAAATAGATGGCGGCCGATGCGAACAGGAACGAACTTCCTAAGATCCACATCTTCTTTTTATCTTCCATCCTGAATAACAAGCCGATCAAGAAAAGCAAGGTCCACATCGCGCACGGATTGAATCCGTCCAATGTGCCCAATACGACGGTGACGACCGGGATCGATACCGTCGCCATGTTGATTTTTCCGATGAATGGTAACGTGATGATCTGGCTTCCGTCATAGACGACCGTGCCGGTACCGGGTTTGACCAGTCCCAGCATTTCACCGATCAGATCACGCACCGGATTCGCCTTGGTGTCCTTGATGGAATCGACGATATCGAGATCGGTCGTCCCTTCGGTGAAACCCGTGATGCGATGTTTCCCGATGAAGACGGTCGGTACGGTCCGGATCGGTTGTCCGACCAGATCGCCGACTTTCTTCATCAGCTTCTGGTTTTCTTTATCGTAGACGACTTCAAACCGAACGAGATTCAAGGTCGGATCACTTGCCGCAAGCTGGTTGAGATACACCTCTTCGGTCGCGCAGTGAATGCAGTCTTTCGAATAGAAGACATAGATATTCAGTTTCGTGGTTTCCGCATGCACGGGGATCATAAAGAAGGTCGCGAGCAGTGCCAGGGTGATCAGGATTCGTTTAATCATGGAAGACTTCCTCTTTGAGTTCTAAGGCGGTACGTTCGCCGACGGTGCGTCTGATTTCGTTTCCTTCATCATCAAGGACGATGAAAACGGGTAAAGTTTTGCCTACTTTATAAACAGCGGTTTTCTCTTCGTCGAAATCGATATCCAGCATTTCGAAGGGATAGCGCGCGATGATTTCCTGAATCGTTTTCATCCGTTTCTGGACGATCAGGCAGGCCGGGCACCAGGATGCCGATAACATGACGATTTTCATATCATTCGGCTGCCAATCGTTTCAAGGCGTCCAAAAGCTGATTGACTTCGGCGTCGGAGGTCAAGTGCGACAAACTCACGCGCAGACTGGAAGTCGCACGGGCATTGTCCTTGGTGATCGCGAAGACCGATTTGGAGAAACCTTCACGGCCGCTGCATGCGCTGCGGGCGGTCAGATAGATCCCCTGTTCGCTCAATCGGTCGACCATCGCATCGGAGTCTTTCTTGAGGATGCTGAGGTTCAGAATATGCGGGATGCCGAATTCGTTGGAGTTGAAGCTAATGTTCGGGATGCCCGACAAGGCTTCGCGGATCCGCTGGTTGATGCCGGCAACCCGTTGGTACCGATCCTGATTCACCGGCAGATAAATCACCGCCGCTTTGGCAGCCGCAGCCACAAACGAAGTGGCCGGTGTACCTGAACGAGCGGTGGTAAGACTCTTACCGCCATGCGTCAATGGGATCAATTCCAAGCCATTACGACGTATCAATCCGCCGATCCCTTTGGGACCGTAGAATTTATGGATACTAAACGAAGAAAGATCGAAAACAGTCAGATCGATGTCGCATTTACCCAAAGCCTGGGTCGCATCACAGTGGAATACGATGCCATGTCTGCGTACCAGCGCCGCGGCTTCTTCGACCGGTTGGCGTATCCCCGTCTCGCTGTCGACCGCCACCAATGTCACCATCAACGTGTCTTCTTGCAACAAGGATTCCAGCGAAGTTAGGTCATAACGTCCATGTTCGTCCAATGCGACGAAATCGATGTCGTAGCCTTGTTTCATCAGATAGGTCAATGGCGAGATGATCGACGAGTGTTCGATCTCGGACGAAACGATGTGCTTCTTGGTCGGATTGAGTGCCGCCAACCCTTTGATCGCCAGATTGTTGGACTCCGAAGCCCCGCCCGTGAAGATGATTTCTTCATCGTTCAAGCCGAGACGCTCCTTCATCGATGCGATGCATGAATCGATAAAAGCCCGGGTTTCACGCCCGAGCGCATGGGATGAGTTAGGATTCGCATAATATCTGCGGTCCGCTTCGGCGAGAGCTTTTGATACTTCAGCATCGCACGGCGTCGTCGCGCTGTAATCGAAATAGGCCATTTGATCACCTTCTGTCGCTTATTGTATCATAGCGCAAATGCTTTTCGCGCGACTAACACTCATTTCACCTACTTTTCAATCGATTTCAGGGGGTTGAGTGCCGAAAGAGAAAGAGCTTGCGCTCTCTTTTGATGGATAGGAATTGGATGGACTTATGATTAGCCTAAAAGTTCCTTCTTTTTCTTGTCGAACTCTTCCTGTGTGAGGATGCCTTGATCCAGCAGCTGTTTGAACTTGATGATCTCGTCAGCGACGGAGACGACGGTTCCAGGTTGGACTTTGTTCGCCTGCGCTTCTTCGATCTTCAGCTGGATGAACATATTGATTTTTTCCATTTTTTGGGCCAATATGCGATTTTCCGGCAGTGAGGTCTTCGAGAACTCGAAAACCGTCGAACTCGCTTTTCCCGCGTTCAGTTCTTTCAACCGTTTACTCGAACCTTTGATTTTAAATTCCATCGAGCCCTTGAACCAGCCGCAGTTTTTGAAATCGACCGCCAAGATCTCATCATAGAAGAAAGTGCGGTATTCTGGAGTGAGATCATCCGATTTCATGCCTCTTTCCAACAGTACGATCCCGTCTTCATAAACCTTCAGCCGCTGACCGTTGATACTCTTTTCTTCATATAGGATTTCCATGTTGCCACCTTTGTTTCGTTATATCCATCATACTATCATTCCGCTTGTCAGTCTACTGTCCATCAACGGTTTGCATGACGCAAAGAAAAGTCCGCGCAAGGCGGACCTAAGGATGATGATTAGATATAGTCCCACGGACTGACGTAACTTCCGTTGCGCGTGACCGTGAAATGCAGGTGGGCTCCGGTGGTATATCCGGTGGAACCGACCAATCCGATTCGCTGACCGGTGACGACATGCTGACCGACTCTGACAAGCATTTTCGACATGTGCAGATAACTGGTCGTCAGACTGGAACTGTGCCGTATGATGACGTGATAGCCTTGGGTATTGTTGAATCCCGCTTCGATGACGGTGCCTTCACCCCATGCATAGATCGGAGTTCCCGTCCGGGTGGCGATATCGATGCCCGAGTGGAATTTCACGGCGCCGGAAATCGGATCGTGTCGCCAGCCGAAGTTGCTTGACAAGCGTCCTGTGACGACGCCGAAATTCGAACCGCTGACACGTAGTAAGGTGCGTTTGGTACCGACTTTGACGATGCTTCCGACCGGTGCCTTCAACTGGGTTTCTTTGACGATCGCGATGGTTTCTTCATATCCGTTCTTCATCGTTACGGAATAGGTCACTTCTTTCGAACCTTCGACCCCTTTTTTGACGACGACGCGGGTATTTTGAAGTAATGTTTTGTCTTTGATATATTGGGTCGCGTACTCGACTGATTCGACGACGGTCGATTCGAGTTTTACGTTGACATCCAATACCGGATTCATCGGAGCGAAGAGAATCTTGTTTCCCGCCCAGATCTTATCGGGGTTCAATTGCGGATTATATTTGATGATCGTCGCGAGTGAGACTTTGTTTTTGATCGCGATGTTCCAAAGACTGTCGCCTTTTTTGACCGTATAGTACACCGCCGGTTTCTCGACCGCATAGACCAGTTTTTTCACATCGGCTAGCGCTGTGAATTTCTCTTTTTCTACCCGTACATCCGTGATGACGATTTTCTGAGCGAAATCGATGCTGGTGAAATGAGCTTTGACGTCGACATCTTTCACATACGTCGATTTATATACGTCGAGCATATCCGTCAAGGCTTTCTTGTCGGCGACGATGCCCCAGTCTTTTCCGTCGACCGTCATTTGGTAACCGGTCACTAAAAGACTCTCTTTGTATGCGTCCGCCGCCATTTTCGATATGAACATACCGGACAGAATCAATACGACGATCAACACAGGTATTCTAATCTTGCGTAAAATGTTCATTGGTACCTCGTTTTTGTCACCATGTCCGGTTGTCGATCCTTCGGGATGTCTTTCGATGGAAGATTATCTTTGGAGAGCGGACGCTGTCGTCCGTTTTCCTTCACTCTTCTCGGGCTCGATTATATCAAAGAATTGTCGAACTGACAACCTCTGTTAAGTGAAACTTGTCAGTGTGAAGAAACTTTCATGGATTTCGCGGGCTTTTAAATCCCTATTTTAAAGTATTTTAGCAAATTCTGCTATTCCCGGAAATTATTATATATTTTTTTTACTCTTCCTGATTTTCTGCTATTTTTCGCTTACTTAGCTTTTCGTCAAAGTCGGTACATGAAAACAGGGGAAACACGTTGTTTCCCCTGCTGCACATCTTTGTCATAAGCCCCGGATTGCTTTGGGGACTGCTCTTTCGGCTGCTTTGGATCGAACAGCCACGTTGGTCTGATCAGAGACCGGTGATCTCCTTAATCAGGCTATTTGATGCCTTTGAGTTTTTTGCGGCGGATACCCAACGCGTTGGCGGCGATCATCGCATCGGTCACGCTGTCGGCGGTCACCTTGAAATTATGGTTATGGATGAAGGAATCCGAGGCTGCGGCGATCTTTCCGAATTCGCGCAGACGTTCGATGCTGACATTCTGCATCTTCAGATCCGCGAAAGTGACCGGTAAACCGACATCGATCATGAAGTCGACGATCTGATAGATTTCATGGGTGGTCAGGTCTTCTTCGAGGCAGAGTTGGCTGATCAATCCGAACGCGACTTTTTCCCCGTGCAGGAATTCATGCGTTTCGTGGATGACCGGCAGATAGTTGGCGATCGCATGGGCACAGGCGAGGCCGCCGCTTTCCCATCCGATCCCTGACAACAAGGTGGTCGCTTCGACGACTTTTTCGACCGCCGGCGTCACGACTTTCTGTTCGACCGCGCTGATCGCTTCGATTGCGTTTTCAAGCAACAGGTCGAAGCAGAGTTTGGCCAGATTGATGGAGGTAAGAGTCGGCGCACCGCCGGCACAAGAACCGGCGCGGGATTTGTAGGCGGCCAACGCTTCGGGGTACGTGGCCAAGGCGTCGCCGATGCCGGCGATCAGGTATCTGACCGGGGCTTTGACGATGATGCCGGTATCAACCAAGACGATATTCGGATTGCTGGGCCAGAAATCGAATCCCAGACACTCGCCTTCATCGTTGTACCAGACCGTGCAGGCACTGGTCGGGGCATCGTTGGATGCGATAGTCGGGATGGAAATCATGGGGAGTTTCCCTTTGGCCGCGGCGGCTTTCGCCGTGTCGATGGATTTCCCTCCGCCGACTCCGACGATGACGTCGCACCCGGCTTTTTTGGCTTTATTATAGAGATCGTCAGCCTGTTCCTTGGTGCATTCTCCGCTGTAGACATGATCTAGGAATAAAACACCTGCTTCCTTCAATGCACTGACGACGGCTCCTTCGACGACTTTCTTGGTTGTCTTGTCCCAGTTGATTGCCGCTTTAGTTCCATACATTTTGACATAAGCGCCTAACTCGGATAAAACACCATCTCCTTGGATATACTTGCCGGGCATTATAATCGCTTTTTTCACAGAAGTTACCTTCCTTCCTTTAAGTGTATAGTACATGTACGTACTCGTTATGTCAATGCTATTTCCTTCACAAAAGCACGTTTTAGTATCATAAA
>JBAVGP010000027.1:0-10852 GCA_049684955.1 Erysipelotrichaceae bacterium | reverse complement strand
CAAATACATCGGGGAGATCACGATGGGCTTCGGGACTTTGTTTTACGGATTGATGCTGATGGGCGATGCCTTGAAGGTCATGAAGGACATCCAGGCTTTCCAGGATCTGGCGGTCAAGATGTCGACCCAGCCTCTGCTCGCCTTATTGGGCGGAATCCTGATGACGGGCGTCATCCAATCATCGAGCGCGATGATCGCGATCATCCAGAAAATCTATGAAGCCGGCGGCATGACCTTGTCGGCCGCATTGCCTTTCGTCTTCGGTTCCAACATCGGGACGACGGTGACGGCCGCATTGGCCGCGATCGGCGGTTCATTGGCGGCCCGCCGGGCAGCCGGCATCCATACGTTGTTCAATGTGATGGGCACCGTGATCATGATGCTGATCCTTCCCTTCTATATCAATTTCATCGTCTATCTGACCGGCGTCTGGCATCTTGAGCCGATGATGCAGATCGCCGTCGCGCATATCCTCTTCAACATTATCTTCACGATCCTGTTCTTCCCGTTCATCAACCAGATGGTCTGGCTGATCAAACATATCCTGCGCGGCGATGAAGCGGAACGCATCGAAATCAACACCGACGACCTCGATCCCAAGTTGGCTGCGACACTACCGGCCGGCGCGTTGAATGTCGCCAAGAAAGCGACCCTCAAGATGGGCGAATTGGCCGGCGACGCGATCGAGAATTCACGCCAGTATCTCAACACCCGCAGCAAAGCCCCGCATCTGGTGGTTTTGCAGCTTGAGGACGCGATCAACGCGTTGGACACCAAGCTGACCGATTACCTGCTGATCATCGCCAAGAACGCGTTGGGCGAAAACGCCATGGAAGTCTATTCGACCAATCTCGCAATCATCAAAAACATCGAACGCATCGGGGATCTGAGCGTCAACCTGGTCGAGTTCTACGAGATGGTCGACGATGCGCGCGAACTCTTTTCCGAATCCGCATTGCAGGATGTCAACGCGATGTACGATCTGATCGTACAGATGCTGGCACGCTCGATGAAGATCTATGCCGATTCCGACAACTCGCTGCAGTCGGTCGTCATGGATGACGAGAACTATCTGGACTTGCTGGAATTCAAAGCACGGCAGAAGCATTTCGACCGTATGACCAATTCCACCTGTACGACCGCGGTCGGTTCGAGCGTGTTCGTCGATATCCTGGGGACGATCGAGCGGATCGGCGACCATGCGACCAACATCGCGAAGAACACCTTCGACGTGCATCCGACCCATCAGCCCAAGACCAATCAAATCTAGTATTCAAGGGAAGCATCGCTTCCCTTTCTTATGCAGAAAAAAGACGCCGCAGCGTCTTAACCGAAATCGTAATGTTGCCCTTTGACCTGATAGATCAGATGTTCGCAAATGTTCTTGGTATGATCCCCGGCGCGTTCGATGTTGCGCAGCATGCCGACGGTCGCGACCAGATGCGGGATGTTCTCGCCCATTTCCATGCGCGTTTCGATGAAGCGGATCATGAGGGTGAACGCGGCGTCGATCTCGTCGTCCAACTGCGGGACTTCGATCGCTGTCTTGGCGTCTTTCTTGACGTAGCATTCGATGGCTTTATCGAAGAGGTCGATGAACTTGCCGCCGATCTTCTGGGCATGACCCAACAGTTCGCCTTCCAATGCTTCGTTCTTGATGACATAGCGGGCCATGTTCTTCGCATAGTCCCCGATGCGTTCCAAGTCCGACGCGATCTTGATGCCCGCGATGATAATGCGCAGATCGCTCGCGACCGGTGCCAGCAAAGACAGCACTTCCAAACCGCGGTCGTTGATTTCCTCTTCGTTGTTGTTGACGAATTCATCCAGTTCGATGATGGCCAGGCTGCGTTCCTTATTGCCGGATTCCAGCACTTCCAACGCCATCATGTACATTCGGCGGACTTTCTCGGACATCTGCAGGATCGAGTCCTGGAACAAAGCTAACTCCGTATCGATTTTTACCATGGTATCTCCTTACCCGAACCTTCCGGTTATATAGTCTTCCGTCCGTTTATCTTTGGGAAGCTGAAACAATACTTTCGTCGTGTTCATCTCGATCAGTTCGCCCAACAGGAAGAAGGCTGTTTCGTCGCTGATGCGCGCCGCCTGCTGCATGCTGTGGGTAACGATGACGATCGTGTATTCGGCTTTGAGGTTTTGGATCAATTCTTCGATCTTGGCCGTCGCGATCGGATCAAGCGAGGATGTTGGTTCATCCATCAGGATGACTTCCGGTTCCATCGCGATCGCCCGGGCGATGCAGAGACGTTGCTGCTGTCCGCCGCTCAGACGCAAGGCATTGGCGTTCAGACGGTCTTTGACTTCTTCCCATAAGGCGGCTTTGCGTAATGATTTCTCGACGACTTCATCGAGCAATTTCTTATCTTTCACGCCTTGGCATTTCAAGCCGTAGGCGACATTCTCATAGATGCTTTTCGGAAACGGGTTCGGTTTTTGGAAAACCATCCCGACGCGTGTGCGTAGGTTGACCACATCCTGGTTCTTATCGTAGATATCCGTCGCGCCCAGCAAAATCTTGCCTTGGACACGGCAGTTTTCGATGAGATCATTCATCCGGTTCAGGCACCGCAGCAGCGTGGATTTACCGCAGCCGCTGGGTCCGATGAACGCCGTGACATGATTCTTCTTTATTTCCATGTTGATATTGAACAAGGCTTGCGCATCGGTATAAAACAAGTTCAGCTCGCTGATTTTGAAAACTGCTTCCATGACACCTCCGTGATCGGGTTGAATCCGGTCTCTTAACCGTATTATTCTACCAAATCCACATCAATTCTGTATTGTGTTCGTGTTAAGTTTCGGTTAATTCGCGGGGATTGTCAAGGTGAATGTGGTACCGACGCCTTCGCTCGAGGTGACGCCCACGATCCCGCCGTGCGCTTCGACGATCCCTTTGACGATCGCAAGACCCAGACCGCTGCCGCCGCTGCTGCGCGAGCGATGTTTTTCGACCCGGTAGAAGCGGTCGAAGATATGCGGGAGATCAGCTGCCGGGATGCCGGCGCCGCTGTCGTGGACCTTGATTTCGATCGCTTTTCCGATCGGTGAACAGCTGACTTTGACATATCCTTCGTCGGTCGAACTGATCGCGTTGGATAGAAGGTTGGTGAAGACGGTATGCATTTTCTGGGGATCCATCGTGATCGCCCCGCAATCCTTCGTTTCGTTGATGAACTGGACGCCTTTCTGCTGGTATTCCTGTTTCAGCGATGAAAAGCTGTTCTCCACGACATCGTAGAGGCTGACGCGCTGCGTCTGCAGGATGACTTTGCTGGCGGAGATGCGCGACAAGGACAAAAGGTCCTGGATGATCGTTTCCATCCGTGAGCTCTCTTCCTGGATCTGCCGTAAAAACTCGCTCTTCGTCGCTTCGTCGTCGAATTCGGGCCGATTGAGGATCTCTACCATGCCTTTGATCGCGGACAGCGGGGTCCGCAGTTCATGCGATGCATCGGCGATGAAACGCTTCTGCATGCGGTCCCCTTCCATGTAGAACGTGACATCCTGGAAAATCAGCAGACATCCCGCATAGCGTTTGTTTTCCTGAAACGGGATGGCCAAGGTCAGATAATCGCGGTCGATGACATGGATGTTCTTGATGATCGAGCTTTCTTTCAGATAGGAATCCTTCATGAAATTGCGGACTTCCATCTGGATCGCGTCGGACAGATAATCGACGACGACCGGCGGACTTTTTACGTAGAAACGCCGGAACGGTTCGTTGTTCATGGCGATCTCGCCTTTCAGGTTCATCAGCGCCAACGGCGTCGGGATGTTCTGGAAGACGATCTCCAATTGTTTTGTTTTGAGGATGCGGTCCTTGTCGCTGGCGAGGATCTCACGATGGTAGGAACTCTCGATATGTTCGAGCTTCGCCTGGTTGTCCTGCAGCACCAGATAGACAGACACGGCGATAAGCGCGGCGGCGATGAGGTAGGCCAGCCAGAACGGCAGGATTTTCGCCAGCCCGGCCAGGAAAAAGCCGGCCAATACGACGATGACGAAAACACTGCGGCCCGCTTTCATTTGTTTTCCTCAAGGATATAGCCGATGCCGCGCGATGAACGGATCGATGCGCTGCTGGCTTGCAGTTTGGAACGGAGTTTGAAGATATGCACGTCGACGATGCGGGTATCCCCGTCATAATCGAAGTTCCAGATTTCATTGAGGATCGTATCGCGGGACAAGACGATGTTGGGGTTCTTCAGGAAGAACTCCAGCAGTTCGAACTCTTTCTTGGTCAGTTCGGCCTGCTGCTTGTCGATGAAGACGTCGCGGCGCGTCAAATCCATCACGATCGGACCGAAACGCAGCGTCTTGGATTGTTTCTGTCCGACGCGGCGCAGATGGGCCGTGATGCGGGCCATCAGTTCGCGCGAGGAGAACGGTTTGGTGACATAATCGTCGACGCCCGCTTCGAATGCTTCGAGCAGGCTTTCTTCTTCGTCCTTGGCCGTCAGCATGATCAAGATCGCATCGTTGCCTTCTTTGCGCAGTTTCTCGACCAGTTCGATGCCGCTCATGCGGGGCATCATCCAGTCGATCACGATCACATCGTATTTGTCTTTTAACGCCGCTTCATACGCCTGCTGCCCGTCTTCGCATAAGGTGTATTCGTAGCCGGCCGTCTTGAGGTCGTAACCGACCAGACGGCGGATATTGCTTTCGTCATCGACGAAGAGGATCTTGCCCATCTCATTCACGCTCCTTGTATCGGTCGATGATCTTCTGAACCAATGGATGACGTACGACATCCAGGCTGGTCAATTCCACGAAACTCAGTTCCTTGATCTCCCTAAGCAGCGAAGAGGCGACAATCAGTCCGGAATTCCCGAACTTGAGGTCGACTTGCGTGACGTCGCCGTTGATGACCATCTTCGAATGGAAACCCATGCGCGTCAGGAACATTTTCATCTGCACGTTGGTCGTGTTCTGCGCTTCATCCAAAATGATGAAGGCATCTTCCAACGTACGGCCGCGCATATAGGCCAGGGGCGCGATTTCGATGATCCCCTTCTCGATATATCGGTCGACCATTTCGACGCCCAGCATGTCGTGCAGGGAGTCGTAGAGCGGCCGCAGATACGGATCGACCTTCTCTTTCAAATCACCCGGCAGGAATCCCAGGTTCTCGCCCGCTTCGACTGCCGGTCGGGTCAAAATGATTTTGCGGATCTCGCCCGCTTTCAGCAATTGGACGGCATAGACGACCGCCAGATAGGTCTTGCCCGTCCCGGCCGGACCGATCGCGAAGACGATATCGTGTTTGCGCATCGCATCGACGAACTGCTTCTGCCCTAAAGTCTTGGGAAAGACCAATTTACCGGCGACATTGCGTCCCAGCGAAGTGGCGGTCAGTTCGCCGGCGCGCAGCGCCTTCTTGCTTTTGATCAGTTTCGAAAGGTAGATCACATCGCGCTCATCCACGATCTGCCCGTCGCGCAGCAGCGACAATAACGACGCAAGGGTCGCGAGGATCTGTTTGCATACTTCTTCGTCTTCACTGCCGATGATGATCGTATCTAAGCGCAAGACCAATTCCGTGTCGAAAACCTGGCTGAGGATAGCGATGTTCTTGTCCTGTTGACCGAAGAGTTCTTTCGATTCCTCCATCGTCATCTCAGGTAAGGGAAAAATGCTTTGTTGGTCCAAGGTGAGCCCCCTTTATTAAGTATATTTTAACCGAATTCAAGCGAAAAACCATAAAAAAATAGAAGCGGTTGCTTCTATTTCGAACGGCGTGCTTTTCGAGCGGCTTCCGACTTCAATTTACGACGGACGCCGGGTTTTACGTAAAACTCTCTTTTACGAGCTTCAGCGAGGGTTCCGTTGCGAGAAACTTGACGTTTGAAACGACGCAGAGCTTCGTCTAAAACTTCATTTTCCTTAATAACGATTTTTGGCATTCTAAGCCTCCCTCCTGATTCAAGCATGGTTATTATACCAAATGGATAAGAAAAAGCAAGAACTTACCGCACATTCTTATGAAAAAACACTAGTATCCCTGGGTTATTTTCTCGCCCGCGACCAATTGGACGCCGGCTGATGTCCCGATGCGATCGGCACCGGCATCGATCATCGCCTGCATGTCTTCCATACTGCGTACCCCGCCGGCGGCTTTGACGAAAGCTTTTCCTTTGACGGCTTCCTTCATCAGGGCGACATCGTGGACGGTCGCGCCGCTGGTTGAGAATCCGGTGGAGGTCTTGACGAAATGCGCCCCGGCTTTTACCGCCGCGTCGCATGCGAGGACTTTCTCCTCGTCGCTCAATAAGCAGGTCTCGATGATGACTTTGACGGTTTTGCCTTCGGCCGCTTTGACGACGGCTGCGATATCCTCGCGCACGAAGTCCAGCCGGCGGTCGATGAGCGCCCCGATGTTGAGCACCATATCGAATTCGTCGGCGCCGTCTTCCCGCGCGATCGCCGCTTCGAACGCTTTGGCCGCGGTGCTGGTGGCGCCCAGCGGAAAACCGATGACGGTGCAGACTTTGACGTCGGTGCCTTTCAGCAGTTTGGCGCAGGTCTTGACCCAGGTCGGGTTGATGCAGACGCTGGCGAAATCATATTCTTTCGCTTCTGCGCAGAGTTTCGTGATCTGGACCAGGGTGCTGTTTTGTTTCAATAAGGTATGATCGATGTATTTGTTGAGTTTCATAAGATCTCCTCCTTGTTTAGTATGACTTCATGTAAGATTTCTTTGCAGGCCGCGTCGTCGCCGATCCAGGGTTCGCGCCCGAAATCGCGGTACATATACGTTTCGTTGCCTTTCGCCAGAATCAGTACGGTGTCGTCCTCGTTGGCGATTTCCAATGCCTGGCGGATGGCGTCGTAGCGGTCCTCGACGATGCTGTAGTTGGAATGCGTGATCCCTTTGGCGATCTGCTCCGCGATCCCGTGGGGGGTTTCACCGCGCGGATCTTCTTCGGTCAGGATGATCATGTCGCAGTAGCGGTCCGCGATTTCGCCCAGGATCGGACGTTTCTTCGTGTCTCGTTTGCCTGCCGCGCCGAATACGGCCAGGATGCGTTTGCCTTTGGGCGTGATGTCGTCGGCGAACTTGAAGATCTTTTCGAAACCGTCGGGGGTATGCGCGTAATCGACGATGACGTTGAAATGCTGCCCTTCGATGATACGCTCCATGCGGCCGTCGACCGGCTCGATGTTCTGGACCAGGGCGAGGATGTCTTCGATCTTCATCCCGTTCTCGTGGCAGGCCGCGATGACCGCCAGCAGGTTGTAGACGTTGAACAGGGCGACCATGTTGGTTTCGACCGGATACACTTGGTCGTAGACATGCAGATAGAAGATCGTCTTGTCGAAGAGCACCTGGATGTTCTTCGCCATGTATACGGCCGGATTGTTGATGCCGTAGGAGATGACTTTCGCTTCGCAGCTCTGCGCCAGCCGTTTCCCGTAGGGATCGTCGATATTGATGATCGCGGTCTTGTCGCTGCCGAGCAGTTTGAACAATTTCGACTTGGCGAGGAAATAATTCTCCATCGTCCCGTGATAATCCAGATGGTCGTGGGTCAGGTTGGTGAAGATGGCGGTATTGAAGTTGACCGAATTCACGCGGGCTTGTTCCAAGCCTTGACTGGAGACTTCCAATGTCACAGCCTGCATCCCGTGGTCGACCATCTGCGCCAGGATATGGTGGATCTGCGTGATTTCCGGCGTCGTCAGCAACGGCAAGGTCTTGACATCCCCGTATTCGATCGAGATCGTTCCGATATAACCGGTCGGCTGATAGTGGTTGAAGATGTTCTTGATCGTCAGGGCGATCGTCGATTTCCCGTTGGTCCCCGTGACCCCGATGACGTTGAGATGCGAACTGGGTTTCCCGTAGAACGTATCGGCGCATTGGTTGAGGACTTCGATGACGTTGTCGACCTGGACATAGGTGATCCCGTCGCGCATCGTCTCGACCGGATCGCTGTGCACGATGCAGATGGCGCCGTTGGCGATCGCCTGGCCGATGAATTGATGCCCATCGTTCTTCAGGCCTTTGACGCAGAAAAACATCGCTTTCGGCATCGCGACGCGGGAATCCATCATCAGGTTTTCGATCGGCAGATCCTTGGCGCCTGCGATCAGGTTAGCGAGTGTGACCATTTAACTTTCTTCTCCTATCAGGCATCCGTCGCTCAGTGCGACGGCGCGTACTTCGATGCTTTCTTTAGGCTTCAATGTATTTTTCTTGATGCGTACCGGGATGTATTCGCTGCTGTGCCCGAAGGCTCCGTCTTCATCGGTTTCTTCGATGATGATCGATAGTTTCTTACCGATGAAGCCGCGCATGAACTGTTCATGCAAGAGACTTGAGGTGAGCTGGGCGGCCTGGACACGCTGTTTTTTGCATTGCGGATCGTTCTGTCCCGGCATGTCGGCCGCCGCGGTATCGGCGCGTTTGGAATACGGGAAGACATGCATGAAGGCAAAGCGGGCTTTTTTCATCGTTTCCAATGTCATCAGGAACTCGTCTTCGTCTTCCTGTGGAAATCCGACGATCAGATCGGTCGAAATGGAGATATCCGGGATTTCTTGCCGGATCGCCGCGATGCGGTCCAGATATTCTTGCACGGTATACGGCCGTTTCATACGTTGCAGCGTCGCGTCGCAGCCGGCCTGGATCGGGATGTGGAGATGCCGTGCGATACGCGGTTCAGCACGCATCATAGCGATGAATCCGTCGGTGATTTCGGTCACTTCGATGCTCGAGATGCGGATCCGCTTTAATTGCGGCGCCTCCGTCAAAATCGCACGGATCAGCCGAGTCAGGTCGATGCCGTGTTCTTTCCCGTAACGGCCCGTATGGATGCCCGCCAGCACGATTTCAGGATGGCTTGCGCTCAAGGTCACGGCTTGTTCGATCACGCTCTGCGGGGTCTGCGAACGTTCCCTGCCGCGTGCGAACGGGATGATGCAATAAGCGCAGAACTGGTCGCAGCCGTCCTGGATTTTAAGGAAAGCCCGGGTCTGATGCGTGAACTTGCTTACTTTCAACTCCTCGAAAGAGTCGATATCCTTGATCTCTTGATTGGTAGATGCTGTGTTTTGTTTGATAGCATCGTCGATCCGTTTGGCCAGCTCGGCTTTCCCGCCGGCACCGACCAGGATGTCGATGCCCAGCTGTGCCTTGAGTTCTTCCGCATGGGTCTGCACGTAGCAGCCCACCACGCAGATCAAAGCCTGCGGATTGGTGCGCTGCGCCTGGCTGATGCGCTGACGGCTCTTCGATGCCGCGGTATTGGTGACGCAGCAGGTGTTGATGATATAGACATCGGCCGGCTGCCTGAAGTCGACTTCCGCATAACCGAGCCCGGTCAGGCTTTCGAGATAGCTTTCGGATTCGAACGCGTTCACCTTGCAGCCCAGCGTCGCGATCGCGAAGGTATTCATTTTTGTTTGCCTGCTTTCTTGAAATTCTTCTTCAGATAATTCCCGATCCTTATCTTGGTTTTCGCGTCCACCAATCGTGAATCGAGTAATCCGCGGATCAGCCGGATTTCATCATCCGCCAAGATCGCTTCCCCCAATTCCTGCAGATTCTCATAACCGGCTTTGATCTCCGGCGTCTTATTGAGCGGAAAAGCCGTCAATTCAAACGTATCGTTCAAGCGGAACAGACAGTGCATCGGTTCGTAGTAGAACACCAAGGTCTTGTCGTTCTGCGTGATATTGATCCATTCGACGAAGCCGGCCGACCAAAGCCCGATGCCGCGGTCTTCGATCTTGATTGTCTTGTCGGCGAACTGTTTATAGAGTTTGAAATACTGGGGCAGCTCGAAAATCGCGATCTGGTGGTCATAAAGCGAATTCAGCAGGTCATCGAAGAACGGGATCCAGATCTTCCCATCCGTTCCCTGTAAGAACGGCAAGCCGGGTTTGATCTGGTTGAGTTCCATATTGGCCAAGCGGTTGCGTTCCTGGAAATTGAGCGTATCCCACATTTCGAAGAGCTGGTTGCGCGTCTTGTCGAAACTCTGTTCGAACGCTTCCTTGTTTTGGATGGAACGGTAGAGGATACGGCTGCGGAAATACGAAAAATCGTCCTTGATCTCCAACGGCAAATGAACTTCTTCGAATTTGGTTTTCATGGCTTTCGCGTACGCGCCGTCTTCACTTGTCGTCTTGAAGGTGAGGTTATTCGCTTTGCGCAAAATCGTAATCAGTTTTTTCATGTTAATGGGTTTCGCTTTTGCTTTCGATGAGGGTCAAGGCAACGATGGCGGCCGTTTCGGCGCGCAGGATGCGCTTCCCGAGTCCGACCGGTACGAATCCGATCGCTTGGAAGCGTTCGATCTCGCGCGGTGAGAATCCGCCTTCGCTGCCGATCAGAACGGACAGGCTGTCTTGTTTCATATCCATGGTTTTCAGTTCATGGCTGGTTTTCGCTTCAAGTTCATAGGCGACGTAATTCGCGTCGCTCAGATAGTTTTCCAGGTCTTTCATCGCGATCGGCGCCGCGACTTCAGGGACGATGTTGCGTAGGCTCTGTTCGGCGGCTTCCTGCACGATCTTGCGCCAACGATCCAGCTTCTTGACATCGGTAGTCGGATCATATTTGACGACGTTGCGTTCGCCGACGAACGGGACGATGCGGGTAACGCCGCATTCGGTCGCCTTCTGCAGGAAATAATCCCATCGTTCACCTTTGATCAGGGCTTGGATGATGGTCACTTTGACCTTCATTTCGTTGTCTTCATCGATTTTTTCCAGGATTTTCGCAAAGCCTGCTTTATCTTTGATCACAAGTTCGGCCAGATAGAGGTTGCCGTCTTGATCCGCCAGGCGGAAACGGTTCCCCTCCGTACTGCGCAGCACG
>JBAVGP010000026.1:0-2228 GCA_049684955.1 Erysipelotrichaceae bacterium | reverse complement strand
TCGCCCAAGCCGCCATCGATCCCGCACTCAACGCCTTACTGATGGATATCGTCCCGGCTGAATATCAGCGCGACGCGTCCGCGATGAGATATTTCGGCCTTAATCTGGGTTTCTCGGTCGGACCCTTATTGGCGGCTTTCCTCTACAAGAACAGTCTGCCGCTGCTTTTTCTGATCGACGGGATTACCTTGGGAATCGCGGTGTTCCTGAACGAACATTACATCCGTGAAGCCTATGATGCCAAACACGAAACGAAGAAAGGGTTCATCGTCCGTGATTTGTTCGCAAACAAAGCGTTGTTGGGTTTCAGCTTGGCGATCGTCCTGGTCTTCGTGGTCTTCTTCCAATATAGTTACGGTCTGCCGTTGGCACTGAAAGACGCATTGCCCCTCAACGGCGATTTTTTATATGGAACCCTCATGTCGCTCAACGCCATCGTCGTCGTATTGTTCACCTTTCTGCTGAATCATCTGCTGCGCAAGTTGAAAACCAAATCAATCATCATGATCGGTATGCTTTTCTATGCACTGGGATTCGGAATCTATGGTATCGCCGGCGGAACCGTGGTCTTTCTGATCGGCACTTTCGTCTGGTCGCTGGGGGAGATCCTGGTCAGCACCGGCGTCAATCCGATGATCTACGAGTTGGTCGAACCGGCCAAGCGGGGCAGGGCAAGCGCGCTTTTCCCGCTGATCCGGCGTGTGGCGGCGGTGATTTCACCCTTGGCCGGAGGCTGGGTCTTGCTTAATTTCGGATTCCCCGGTTTATGGCTGGCTTGCGTTATTATCATGGCCGGGGCTTTCGTCCTGATGAAAACTTCCGTATAGGCTTGTAAAGTCCGCTGTTTTTTTCTATAATTAGTTAACCGATTAAGTAATGGAGGGAATATGGAAGAACATCAACTCAGCCGCTCTTTTCGGAAGCTGACGCGCCTGCATCGCGGCATCGTCACCAACTATCTCGAAACCTATGGATTATACCCCGGTCAGCCGCGTCTTTTGTTTATCATCGACGATCAACCCGGGCTTACTTTATCGCGGCTGGTCCAGCAGAGCGACCAGAGCAAGGAAGCGGTCAGCGTCAGCATCCGGCGTCTGGAAGAAGCGGGTTATATCCGCAGGGAACGCAATCCGGCCGATGCGCGTGAACGCTTTCTTTATCTGACAAACAAAGGGAAGGAAACCGCCGACATCATCCATGCGGAGTTCCACCGCATCAACGATGCGATGTTCGAACCGCTGAACGAGGCGGAAAAGGAAATCCTGCAGGATTTATTCGAACGGATGGGCGACCGCTTGGATGCGTTCAATACGGAGCGTATGCCATGAAAAGGTGGCTCACGTATTTTAAAAAGGAATTGCCGCTGGCGCTGCTGGGGACGCTATTGACCGCCAGCGTCGTTTTGATCGAGCTGACCCAGCCGAAATTGATGGCGACGATCGTGGATGTCGCCATTCCGGCCAAGAATCTCCCGCTGATCCTGAATATCGGCTTACGCATGGGAATCCTGGCCTTGATGGGGGCCGGACTCGGCATCGGCGGTGTCATCTGCGCAGCGGTCGCTTCAGCCGGCTTCGCGAAGACGCTTCGCCACGTGTTGATGGAGAAAATCCAGCAGTTCTCAGCCAAGGAAATGGACGGTTTCGGCGTATCGTCCCTGATCACGCGGACCACCAACGACATCAACTTCATCCAGAGCACGCTCTTGCAGAGTCTGCGCATGCTGGTGCGCGCACCGGTCATGCTGGTGAGCGCCGTCATCATGGCTTACTTCACCAATAAGACGCTTTCCTTGGTCATCTTCATCGCGGTCGCGGTGCTGAGCATCCTGCTCTATCTGTTATTGAGCAGAGGGTATCCGCTGTTCGTCAACATGCAGATCGCGATGGACAAGATGAACCAGAACCTGCAGGAAGGTCTGATCAATTTCCGCGTTATCAAATCGTTCGTCGCGGAAGACCGGGAAAACAAACGATTCATCCTGACCAACGAACGTCTCATGAAAGCCAGCAAGAAAGCGAACTCTTTGATGGCGCTGCTGAATCCGACCATGATGCTCGTCCTGCAGACATCGACCTTGATCGTCATGGGATTCGGCTCACGCTTGATTCTTGTCGATGGCAACATGAAACTCGGTGAACTGTTGGTTTTCATCAACTATATGGTCTTCACGCTGAACTCCATGATGATGTTGTCGATGACCTTGACGATGTTCTCACGGTCCAAAG
>JBAVGP010000025.1:0-2352 GCA_049684955.1 Erysipelotrichaceae bacterium | reverse complement strand
CAGTATCAACAGTTTCTATAATTATGCTGAAGGTACGCAAACGAAAGGAACCTGAGAATGAAAAAAATCCTTCCCATCCTTTTAGCACTTCTATTAAGCCTTGGAGTCCTTTCAATCTCGATGATCTTCAAAACACCGAACCTTGATCCAAGTGTCAGTGCTTTTTCCGAAGCATCGATCATCCCGCAAACCGTCGATACCGTCACCGAAACACCGGTCACGATTTCGAAGGTTTACAACAAGAAAGAATTGATCGGCGTGATCAGCGACAAAGCGGTCATCCAGAAATTCCTCAATCAAGTCTATAAAGAAAGCTATCAGACTTCCTTTCCGGATTCGACGATCGGTCTGGGTGAAGACGTCGTCGTCACAAGCGAAGAAGGCTATGTCACCTACGAAGACAAAGATGTGGAGATCCTTGATTATCTGAAAAAGAACGATCTATTCTCGGTCGAAGCCAATAAAATCGAGTTTTCCAATGGGGCGATCATCTATGTCAAGAACATCGCTGATTTCGAAACGGCCAAAGAACAATATCTGCTGAACTTCATTTCGAAACCCGCATTGGATCTGATCAAGAAGAAACAATTGCCTGCCGCGCTGAAAACTTACGGAACCCGCGAAATCGGGATTTCGGTCGTGGAAACGACCACGATCAGCAAAGGTCTGGCACCGAAATCAAAAATCCTGATGGATACCAACGCCATCGTCTATTTCCTCAGTTACGGATACGGCGTCGATAAGAAGTACTACACCGTGAAAGCGTACGACACGGTCGCCGGCGTCGGGGCGCTCAACGGCCTCAGTGCCCAACAGGTGCTCACGATCAATGCGGATTTACTGAAATCGACCGAACAGATCCTGCAGGTGGGAATGAAACTGAATGTCACGTATTTCGATTCCCCGATCAACGTCATCGTCACACGCGAACGACTGGTCAAAGAGACGGTCTATCCGCCATCCACCAAATACATCACTGATCCGACATTGCGTGAAGGATTGCGTGTCGTACAGACCAACGATCAAAACGGATATGCGAATGCCAAATATCAGGAATCCTATATCAACGGCGAGTTGGCAGGCTATAAGAAAATCTCTTCGATCATCGTCAAACAACCGATTCAGGAAGTCATCCGTGTCGGAACCAAAGTCATCTCAGGCATCGGCAGCGGCAGGTTCCGCTGGCCGGTCGACAATCCCTACATCACCTGCGGATGGATGTGCTATTCCGGCCATTACGCGATCGACATCGCCAACCGATACAACCGCTACGGAACCGTCTATGCGGCCGACCGCGGCATCGTCAAAGAACGCGGCTGGCATCCGGTCGCCGGCTATTACATCATCATCGACCATCACAACGGTTTCTGGACAAAATATAATCATATGGCACGCATGGCCTTCTATCCGGCCGGTATCGCCGTTGAAAAAGGGGACGCCATCGGACAAATCGGCCAGACCGGCAGAGTTACGGCTCCGCTGCTTCACTTCGAAATCTGGGTCAACGGGGTTCGTCGGAATCCATGTATCTATATGGGGTGCTAAATGAAATATCATCTGTTAGCGAGCGGGTCTAAAGGAAATTGCTGCATCATTCAAGCCGGGGATACCCGGCTTGTTATCGATTGCGGTTCAACCAAAAGGCACCTGACACACAGTTTTCACAATTTGGGAATAGACTATACGCAGGTTGATGGGGTGCTCATTACACACAGCCATATCGACCATGTCAGTATGATCAAATTATTCGCCGAAACCGAAGTCTACAGCCCTTTCCTGATGGAAGCGCGGCCCGATGCCAACCGCATCATCCCCTACGAACCCTTTACCGTCGGAGAGATCGTTGTCACCCCGGTTCCGCTGTCCCATGATGCCGGGCCGACGATCGGATTTGTTCTTCGGTATCTGGACGAAACCCTGGTTTATGTCACCGATACCGGATATGTCCGCGAACATGATTTCGACCACTTCCGCAATGCGGACTATTATATCTTTGAAAGCAACCATGATCCCGAAATGCTGATGCGGACACGACGTCCGGTCTTCACGAAGAATCGCATCTTATCCGACAGCGGACATCTCTGCAACCAAGACAGTGCGAATGTACTGAGCCAGTTGATCGGACCGCAGACCAAAGAAATCGTCCTGGCCCACCTCTCGCAGGAAGCCAACGATGAATTCCTCGCTTACTCGACGTTGTTCAAGACACTTCAGGAAGATCATCCTTCACGTTATCTGCAACTCAGTATTCGTTGCGCAAAACAATATGAAACAATATCAGGAGGCCAATAAATGAAAAAATGGGTATGGATCGTCATCGCAGGCTTGCTTATCTGGAACGGTATCCTGACG
>JBAVGP010000024.1:0-6188 GCA_049684955.1 Erysipelotrichaceae bacterium | reverse complement strand
TCTTGGAGGTCATCCAATCGATGAAGACCTTGACGGCTTCGGAATTCGTGGACGGCCATTTCGCCGGATTCACTTCGATGATCGTATATTGATTCTTGAGGTCGGGGGATTCGTTGACGACGATCTGCAGATCCAGTTTGTCTTTCATCGAAAGATAGGTCGCCTTATCGGTCAAGGTGTAGCCCTGCACTTCGTCAGTCATGGTCAGAACATCGCCCATCCCTTTGCCTGCCGAAATGTACCAGTCACCGGCCGGGGTGATCGAAGCGGCTTTCCACAAAGCGATTTCCTTGGTGTTGGTACCCGAAGCATCGCCGCGGGAAACGAATTTCGCGCCTGACGCCGCGATTTTCGCGAACGCCTGGCTGGCTGTCAATCCGGCATCCTTGATTTTCGCGGGATCATCTTTCGGTCCTACGATGACGAAATAGTTGTACATGAGTTCGATGCGTTTCAACCCGAATCCATCAGAAACGAATTTCTCTTCGGCAGCTTTGGAGTGGACGAAGATGACATCCGCGTTCCCGTCGGTGGCTGTCTTGATGGCAGCACCCGTGCCTTGCGAAACGATGTCCATCTTGACACCGGTTTCTTTCAAAAGCAACGGATTCAAATATTCAAGCAATCCGGAATCATTCAAGCTGGTTGTGGTCGAAAGCGTAATGTTGGGATCCTTGAGGGTCGGCAGCTGCTTGGCACAGGCACTCAACGATACGACGATGGCAACGATGGACGTAAATAAAAAGACCTTTCTCGCGAACTGAAATCTCATATGATTTCCCTCCTTCTCGCATTGGAAGGCGAGTCCGTTTCCCGACTCACCCTATCGGCGTACGATCCCTGCTTTCGGTTAGGATGCGACGCTCGGAGTAACCACTACAGGTTTAGTTTACACAATTTGGTAGCGCTTTCCAAGAGGGTAGGCCAATATTTCGTAAATTTTTTCACAATTGATAAAATTTGACTTTCATTCACTTTCGCCTGTGCTAAAATATGGGTAATGTAAGGAGAATGCCTCATGATAAGAGTCGGAGTACTAACCGCGAGCGATAAAGGTTCGCAAGGTTTACGGGAAGATGCGAGCGGTCCGCTGATCGCAAAACGCGTTGCGGAAATCCCGGGTGAAGTCGTCTATACCGTCATCGTCCCGGACGATCGCGCGATGATAGCTGCCGAATTGATCAAGATGTGCGATGAAATGGACCTGCATCTGGTGTTGACCACCGGCGGCACCGGGATGTCGATGCGCGACATCACACCTGAAGCCACCAAAGACGTATTGGATCGGGATCTGCCCGGAATCCCGGAAGCGATGCGGGCGAAAAGCCTGCAGTTCACCAACCGTGCGATGCTTTCACGGGCGGTCGCGGGGATACGGAAACAGACGCTGATCATCAATATGCCGGGCAGTCCGAAAGCAGTCAGCGAATGTTTGGACGTTATCATCCCGGTATTGGAACACGGGATCCAGATCCTGCGCGGCGAAACCGGAGAATGCGCCAGAAAATGACGGGGATGCCCGTCATTTTTTCATTCATTTGAAGGATAACTATGGACGATCAGACAAGCGTTCTGGCCTCCGAAACCGAAAGAATTCAGCATCGCCGTCCTTATCTCTTTGATTCTTGCCTGGTTGGGCACATAATCGAGATCCAATTCAGGATCGGGGATATTCAGGTTGATCGTCGGCGGGATGAATCCGGCGTTCATCGCCAATACGGTCGCGATCAGTTCGATCGCTCCGGCGGATGATAGGGAATGGCCGGTCATCGACTTTGTGGAACTGACGGGGATCGCGTAGGCTCTTTCCCCGAACACTTTCTTAATCGCCATCGTTTCCAGTACATCGTTCATTTTCGTCCCGCTGCCATGGGCGTTGATATAGTCGATCGAAGATTTGGATATGTCTCCGTCTTTCAACGCGAGTTCCATCGCCCGGCGCATCCCGTCCCCGTCCGGGTCCGGCGACGTGATATGGAACGCATCGCTGCAGGCACCGAATCCGACGATTTCCGCATAGATGAATGCATTGCGCGCCAGCGCGTGGGATAGCGTTTCCAATACGACGATACCGGCTCCTTCGGACATCACGAAACCATCGCGGTCCAGCGAGAAAGGCCGGGCAGCCCCCTGTGGATTTTCGTTGAGGGTCGATAATGCCTTCAGATTCGAGAAACTGCCGAAACATAAGGGACTGATACTTGCTTCGGACGCCCCTGCCAACATGATTTCCGCCAAACCGCGCTGCATATGGAAGTAGGATTCCCCCACCGATTGGATCCCGGCTGCGCAAGATGCCAAAGTCGTTCCGAGGTATCCTTTGAAACCGTTGGAGATCGAGACTTGGGCGGCTGCCGCATTCGGGATGGAGGTTGCCATATAGGACGGGCTGACCCGTCCGATGCCTTGACTGATCAGGGTCCGGCATTCTTTTTCGGTGCGGTCGAAACTGCCCATCCCGGTACCCAGGACGACACCGCACAGTTCAAGGTCTTCTTCGTCGAGATTTAGCTTCGCATCAAGGATCGCCATCTTGGAAGCAGCGACCGCCATTTGGGTGAAACGTTCCATGCGGCGGATTTCTTTCTTATCGATATACAGTTCAGGCTCAAAATCGAGGACTTGCCCCGCGATGTGTGTTTCAATGGCGGATGTATCGAAAGCGGTGACGGGTTTGATTCCCGACACCCCACAACGTATCGCTTCCCTGAAGACTTCTTTACCGATTCCGTTGGACGCGATGACACCGACGCCGGTGATCACGATACGTGGTCGGATACTGCTTGTTTTTTCCATGGTAAAATCATTCTCCGATTCTGGGTTGCACGGCGTAAGCTAGATCATCGTGTACCCGCCGTCGACCGTCAGGCATTGGCCTGTCATATAATCGCTGTTGGATGAACAAAGGAATGAGACGACGCCTTGGATATCTTCCTCATGGCCCAATCTTCCCAGCGGTACGTTGCGTGTATAGTCTTTCAAAGCGAAACTCGGGAATACGTTCCGGGTGGTTTCGGTATCGATGATGCCCGGCGCTACGCAGTTGACTTGGATCCCCAAGGGTCCTGCTTCGCGAGCCAAAGCTTTCGTGAAACCGATGACACCGGCTTTGGCGGCTGAATAATGGGTGAACCCGACGCCTCCGACACGGCCTGAAATGGATGCCATATTGACGATCTTGCCTTTTTTCGCTTTTTCCATATACGGATATACGGATTTCGTGGCCAGGAAAGTCCCCGTCAAATCGATATCGATCACTTTTCGCCAATCCTTTTCAGTCATCTGGCTGAAAAGCTTCACCGGGAAACAACCGGCGTTATTGATGAGCACGTCGATTCTTCCATAGGCTGCGATGACCGCTTCGGCCATTTTCGTCGTGGCTTCTTCGGACGTTACATCGCAATAGATCGCCATGCCGTTCTTGGTCGGCAACGTTTCGATCGCGGCTTGGGCTTGTGTGACATTGATGTCGGCGATGACGATCGTGGCGCCTAAGGATTCAAGATATTGCGAAATCTGCAGACCGATCCCCTGCGCTCCGCCGGTGACGATGATGACTTGGTTCTCGTGCAAGCGTGTCATATCCCTACTTCCCTACTGGTTCGTCTGAGATTTCGGCGATGACTTGGTCGATCGCGACGGAATCGTCTTCTTCAACAAGCAATGCCTGGATATATCCGCTTTTCGGCGCTTCGATATAGATCGAAATCTTATCGGTCGTCGCTTCGCACAGACTGTCGCCTGCTTTGACTTTGTCGCCTACCGCGACCATCCACTGACGGACTTGGATCTTCGTCGCACCTTCCGCAAACATCGGGACCTTTACTTCTGTGATCATGTTAATCCTCCTTTTGATCAAATTGAATTTGATGTGTCGTCGTATGAAATACAGCGTTGAACTCAATCAAATAGTCTGCTTTGAACGTATCCATATCCTCGATGAGTACGCCGAGTTTCTTCAGCGATGTGACTCCTTTGTCGAGTATGCCGCAAGGAATGATATAGCTGAAATGGTTCAAATCGGGACATACGTTGATGGAAATGCCATGCCGTGTGATACCGTGCTGGATGGCGATGCCGACAGCCGCGATTTTTTCCTGATCGACCCAGACGCCGCTTGATCCCGGAATCCGCTGGCCATCGATAGCATACTTCCGAAGCAATCGGATGATTGTTTCTTCAAGGTTTCGTAAATATTGATGGACGCTGATCGAGTGATCCCGCAGAGATAAAATCGGGGAAATCACCAGTTGGCCGGGTCCGTGATAGGTGATATCTCCGCCCCGGTCGACATATTCGAGATCGATCCCCAACGCTTTCAGCTCTTCTCTCGAGCGCAGCAGATGGTCATCCGAACTGTTTCGGCCTAAGGTGAAGATCGGATCGTTTTCTTGGAAAAGGATGGTATCTTGAATTCTGTTTTCATAGCGATCCTGATGGATTTTCGCTTGGATGGCATAGGCTTTCCGGTAGTCCATTCTTCCCAAATCCAGCGTCTGAACGACAGTCGTCATAGAATCCCTCCATTGATGACTCATAAAAGCATAGTCTATGAGGATGCCTGAGTTCTCTACTCAGCCATCCCCATAGACTTTTTTAAACGATTAAGTTGAAGACGAATCTTGGGGAAAGACGAACTTACTTCTTGGCGGCTTTCGCGGCTAAGGCTTGCAGGTCGCCATTCAGTTGGGCGAAGATATAAACCGGGGCGCAACCAGGATAGTAGGTGACGGATTTCGCGACCTTGACGGATTCTCTGACGATGTCAGCGGATTCGAATTTTTCCCAGCAGTCTCCACATACGAATACGTTCTTGTCTTTGGCATCTTTCGGATCGAAATCAGGGCAACCGCCTGCGAATACGACAACTTCTCCGGCAGCTTTCAAGAAATCGGCCATGACGATACCGCTATTAGCGAACGAGTCGAGGGCTCCGCGAGTATTCGCATAGCATCCCGGGCAAGTCTGCTGCATAGCACAGGTCAAACCTTCATACATTCCGATCGGGTCGTTATTCGGACGTTTGAAGTTCTTCATAACGGATGCGATCGTTTCGCCGACGACGTCGATCTTATTGAGGTCGAGTTCGCCTAAGCCTTGGGTACCGGCACAGCGGATCGCCGGGATTTCCATCGGTTGGAAGCCCATGATGGCGCTGACTACGGAGTCTCCGGCTACGGTGTCGGTCGCTGCACAGATTAAATTCATTTCGATCGGGGTACCAGCATGCGGGCCTTGGCCTTCCATACCGATGATTGAATCATAGATGACTAAGTCGGCTTTTCTGACTCTGTATAGGTCGGCCATTTTCTGTCCGAGTTCGATACGGTGAGCGCCTTGTTGTTGGGCATCCGGATGATGGTTCGGGATGATTCCGTTCCAGTTCTTCAGACCTAAGGTAACGGTGCCGGCGATATGAACTTTCATTTTCGGCAAACTGATAACGACGTCAGCATCCAAGAAAGGTTTGAAAACGGCAGCTTTTTTGAAAACTTTCGCTCCCGGAATATCCATTAAGACGACATCGTTTTCATCGAAATAAACGACTTTGTCAACTCCGCCTAAACGGGCGGCTTTTTCCATACCGGAAACGTCGAACGCCGGTCTGGCTCTACCGACATGTTGTCCTAATGAAGGATTGTCGCCGATCCAAACTTCTTTGGCTTTCGAATTCTTCTTGACATAGGATACAACCGCTTCGATAACGCGCGGGTCAACGACAGCATGGCTTTCAGCCGGTGCTTGGAACGCAAGGTTCGGTTTGATTAAAACGGTTTGTCCCGGTTTGATAATGGCATCAAGGGATCCGATGGAGAGTTCGACTGCTTTTGCGACGGTTGCATAGATTTTCGCGACATCAGCATCTGTACGGACAAACTTTCCGCCCATGAACGATGCATTACCTTCTAACGGCGCACATTTTACGACTGCTACTTTTGGGTTACTCATGATTTTCCTCCTCCAAATTAATGGTGATTTTTTAGAAATCCACAACGAAACGCTACCCCTTCTTCTTGAAAAAATTCGCCTCATGCATAGTCCAGTTTCAGTTTGAACTTTCTGTCAGTTTTCAACCACCGTCCTTTAGTATTTAATAATACCAATTTGCATCAATATTCAGATTTAATATATGAACTCCGTACTTTTATACAGAGCAACTACCTTTTAGCGATCCTGATTTTCTAGGC
>JBAVGP010000023.1:0-3523 GCA_049684955.1 Erysipelotrichaceae bacterium | reverse complement strand
GTCAAAAGAATTACCCGCAATTCGATGCGAAAAACGGATTGATCGATGAAACCTACCGCGAAAGAACGGGACTCCCTTCCCTGAAAGATCGGTATGATGCCCATATGGAGCGCATCAACGATCTTTTCTCGTGGACGCCCGAGTTGGTTTTCTCGTATGCGACCGGAAATTATGAAGGAAAAAGCAACGAACTCGCGTTTGAAATCGAGAATTACTGTCTGAAATCAGGGTCTAAAGTTCAAAAGTGGATGATTGCGGAATTGAACGGAACACAGAAACCCGAACCGGTCTTAGCGCCGCAGACCTACAAAGCCCTGCTTTTTCCGGAAGCTCAGATGCGCGGAAGCGTTTCGGCGATCGAACGATTCTTCGAGTGCCCCTATAAATACTTCTTATCCACCGGTCTAGGCCTCCGCACGAAACCCGCGGCGAAGATCGAAGTCAATGTCATCGGAACCCTGATGCATGCCATCTTTGAGAATGCGGTAAACAAATACAGTAAGCATTATCCTTCCATCAGTAATGAAGAAATCAAAGCATTGGCGGAACCTTATTTCCATGATCTGCGCCGCATGTATCCCCAACATATCGCATTCATTTCCACATTGGAAGAGAGGATGCTGGCACAGTTGCGCAAAGTGTTCGACCGTCTGACGATCATCGAGGAAGAATCATCGTTTGAACCTTATCAGGTCGAACAAGAATTCAAACGTGAAATCACGGTGAATCCGGATCTGCAGTTGAACTTAGGCGGATATATCGATCGTATCGACAAGACTTCCACGCAGGTTCGTATCATGGACTATAAAAGCAGCGCCAAGAAACTCTCGGCACGCAAAGTCCTGACCGGTCAACAACTACAGTTATTGACCTACTTATGGATCGCTTCGCAGGATTTGGATCTGGAAGCAGCCGGTGCCTACTATATCTCGCTGAAACAGGAAAATACTTCCGTATCCGCAGGCAAACTCGGTTTGCGTCCGCTCCAATTGGATGAATATGGTGTGGATGAATGGAAAGACGAAGAGTGGAAGAACCATCGCCTGAAAGGATGGACGTTCGCGGATCCGATCAGCCTCGACCGAAAAGCGCAGAACTTCGACGCATTGAAATTGGATAAAGAGGGGAAAGTCGTCGTCAACGGCGGACCCTACAAGATCGAGTTGGTTGAAAAACTGATGAACGAGTTATATGCCTATTTCACGGCGCATCTTGTGGAAGGCGATATCAGCCGCACGTGCACGCCGCATGCCTGCGAGTATTGCGATTTCGTCCGTTTATGCCAGTTCAGAGGCGAGACCGTCAACGTGAAGACACGTACTTCGGTCAAGAACCTGAAGAAAGGAGACTGAGAACATGAGCCTTAAACCCAGTCCCGAACAGGAACTCGCCATCCAGACCGTCGATAAGAATATTTTGGTATGCGCATCCGCGGGCGCAGGCAAAACAACCGTGTTGATCGAGCGTCTGATGAAACGGATCGTCTTCGATAAGGTGTCGGTCAGCGAAATCCTTGCGATGACCTTCACTGAAGCGGCAGCAGGCGAAATGAAACGTCGGCTTTCCAAGAAGCTGAATGAGAAATATGAAGAAACAAAGGATCCTTTCCTTTATGATCAGATCACCTTATTGGCATCGGCCCAGATCTCCACGATCCACTCCTTCTGCCTGTCGGTGATCCGCAATTACTCCTATGTCCTCAACTTGGATCCTAAACGGGCATCCAATATCCTGGATGAAGCGACGGCTTCGCTCTATCGCAAAGAAGCGCTGAATAGCGTCATCAACTGCGCTTACATCGAACAACCTTCCGATTTCAGGGATCTGCTGGAACATTTTTCATCCCGTCCCGAAGCCGACCAAGGCGTACGGGATGCAATCCTCGCCCTTTCCGTCGCATTGGGTGCGAAACCTGATCCCGAAGCATGGCTGGATGAAGCAATCGCATCTTATTCCGTCATAGGCTCGCTCGCCAATCTAAGCGATCCGCTGCGCGCTTATTTCTTCCTGCATTGGCAGCTGAAAATCGAAGAGCTCGACCAGTATCTGAAAGAACTGGCTGACGCGGATGCGCTCGAGTTTCAAAACGATGAGTTCACAAAGAGCATACGAACCTTGGAAGTCCAGCTAGAGAATGCCAAACAAGGATTCGCCGCCTATGACTATTCGAAGATCCGCAAGTCGGTCTTCACGATGGCCGAGAATATCCCGGCTGCCAAAGGTTCCAACGATGTGAAAGCGGCACGCAAGAAAATCGCGGTCCTTTTACAGGAACTCATTCCCGAATGTTTCGAGGAAGAGCTGTTCCTCAAGGATATGGACATCCTCAAGGGTCGGTTATTCCGTTTGGGCGAGCTCACCAAACAATACAGGGATGCGTTCGCCAAGATCAAGGAAGAACAGAACTGCATCGATTTCGACGATATGGAACATTTCGCCCTAGCAATCTTGCGCGATACGAAATTCAACGTCAAAGAAGCATACAAACTCCAATTCAAAGAGATTCTGGTGGACGAATTCCAGGACTCCAACGATGTGCAGGACATGCTGGTCGAATTGATCAGCCGTGGAAACAATGTCTTCCGGGTCGGGGATATCAAGCAGTCCATCTACCGTTTCCGTAACGCGAAACCGCAGATCATGCAGGGGTTGATACAGCGCAAAGGAGCCGAAGACCTGTTGATTTATTTGAAGCAGAACTTCCGTTCCGATGAATCGATCGTCGAATTCAATAATCTGATTTTCAACGAAGCGATGAACGTCACGGGATTGCGCAGCAGTTATCTCGCGGAAGATGCGGTTTCAGTCGGTTCTGCCGGTCAAAACGGCGGAGCACCGGTGGAAATCCACTGGGTCTTGAAGGAAGAAGATGAGCCGGAAGAAGAAATCGCGGATGACAATGAAGATGAGAAAGACGAAACAATCAAAACCAATGTTGAAATCGACGAGAAACCCGGGGAATCCCTAAAGAAAGCCCGCCATATCGCCGCGGACATCATCCGGCGCAGAGAAGTGTCCCCCTATAAGAATTGGCGCGACTATGTGATCCTGGTCCGTTCGCACCAACTCAAGAACTATCTCAAAAAAGCCTTCGACGAAGTCCACATCCCGTATTTCATCGATGTCCAATCCGGCTTCTATCAGGCGGACAGCGTCCAGGATGTCCTTCAGTTCCTGCATCTCTGTTTGGAACCCGACAACGAGCAACTCCTTGTCGGTACGCTCTTGTCGCCTTTCTTCGGATTCACGCAGGAACAAGTTGCGCAGATTTATCTGGTGAAAAACAAAGCGAACCTGCGGAGTGTTTTTGACCGCTTATACCCTGAAATCGATGGCCAATTGAAAACCATGCAACAGTTGGCCTTATCTTCCCCGATGCATACCTTCATTCCTCTGCTTTTCGACTTCAATGATTACTACGCAACCGTATGCAGCCATCCCCAACGTACCAATCTGGATCTGTTCCTGCAGAAAGCGTTGAGTTTCGAGGAGAATAACGGAAATCTGCCGAGGTTCTTGGAAC